>DCUE01000069.1:1689-15182 GCA_002328465.1 Candidatus Dojkabacteria bacterium UBA2222 | reverse complement strand
TAAACCAAGTTGATACACTACTAAAAGCATTCTTTATTCCTTCCCACGCACCTTTAGCACCATCACTAATCCATTTCCAAGTATCTGAAAAGAAGTTTTTAACACTAGTTAAGGAATTACTTATTGCTAACTTAATACCATTCCAGATTAAAATCATATTCTCTTTTAATATACCAAACCATTCTATTACTTTTGCTACAATTTCTTTAACTACATCAGGAATACTTCTAAAAGCAATTATTAAGAAAGTGATAAAACTAACTAGATCTTCAAACCCTTTCTTAAACATCTCTATATGCCATTTGAATATAGTAACCAATCCTGTTATTACATTTATCAATATTACTATTGCACCTACTATAATTATTCCTATTACTTGTGCTATTGTTTTTAGTATTTCTCCAATAGGAGAATCAGTAATAGACGCCCATAATTCTTTTATCTGTGCTATTAATCCATCAAAACTAGGTTTTACCCACTTATTCCATAAATCTACCATTGGCTTAAAAAACTCTTTAACCTTTTCTAATATCTTTCCAAACTTCTCTCCTATACCCTCTCCAAAAGAGGTTATTGCATCTCCAAAACCCTCAAACATTCCACCACCTACTTCTGCCTCTCCAACACCACTAACTCCACCACCACCTCCACCAGATGTTTCATCCTGTTGTTTAAGTACATTCATTTCATCAAATCCTGCTAATCCTGCTAACTCTTTATTCAATTTCTTGGTACTTCCTGCTAACTTATCAGAAGCACCTGCCTGTTTCTTTAATTGTTCTGTTGTTCCTTTAGCAGTTGAACCTGTTTTAACTTCAAAATTCGCTAACTTCTGAAAGTAACCTCCTAATACAGGTATCTTACTTAATACAGCACCAATTGTTCTAACTAACCATACCACCCATCCAGCGACTTTTACTGCCCATGCCCTTATCTTTTCTGCATTATCTAACAACCAATTTCTTACCCCTGATACAAAATTGAGTATTGCACTTGATACACTAGCAAATATTGGTTCTAAACTTGAACCCAACTCCTCAAATATACTTGAAGTCGCATCTTTAATAGAACCCATCATTTTACCAGCAGTATTATAGGATTCTGCATAAGCACCAAATGCTTTCTTTCCCTCTCTCATAACAATATTCATTCTTACAAATGCCTGTTCTTCTGCTGATAGTTCGTTTCCTGTCTTGTTTAGTGTTTGTGCAAACTCTCTATACTCTATACCTAGATCTCCTACTGCAAACATACCTTGTAAAGAAGATGTATTTGCTCTAGTAATAAACTGTGATAATCTTTCAATTCCCTCTGAAGATGATATTCCTGCAACTGCAGCCAAATCTTTCATTGTAAGAACTAAAGCATTTACTCCTTTTTGAGTTTCTCCAGAACGAGCATCTACTGCTTCTAATCCTTTTGACATTTCCCATAATCCAGAAATTGCTAATGAGTTCAATACTTGCTCTGCTTTAACACCATAAGTATTAGCATCAGCAAGATTCTTTCTCATATTATTAACCTCATCTGCAGCAATACCCATATTTTTAGTTACAGTATTTGTTGCAACCTTTAATCTAGAAAGTTGAGTTCCACCATTCATAACCTGTTTACTCATGTTACCAATAGCAGAACCCACTTTTCTAACAACTCCCAATAATACTTGTGCTGCAAAAGCACCCTTGAAGACCGAACCTGTCATACTACCACCAATAGAATTGCTTACTTTAGAGGTTGTTGAATTAAGACCTGTTAACTCTTTTCTAACTCCTTTTATTTCTTCATTAAACTTCCACGCATTAAGGTCTATAATAACCTCTAATTCTTCTATTGTGTTTGCCATTTGACAGTACCACCCAAAATTAAGTTATTTCTCCTCATCATCTTGTCCATTTCTTCACCTGTCATTATCCTACTCTCCTCTTTCTCCTCCCATAAGAAAGGTTTTTTCGGATACTTCTTGGGGTCATTTACAGCAAATGCCATATACTTTCCCAAGTTAAAGTTATTCAAATCCATTTCCCTTGCTCTTTCTTCTTCCTTTTTAATATACACATTAACAAACTTTTCAAACTTTTTAGGAGTTGTCTCCCAATAAGTATTCAAATCCATACCTATTCGTATTGCATTCTCCTCACCCTTTTCCCACTTCTTCCAAAAGAACTCTAGATCCCTTTCGTTATTGCCTTGTCCATGTCTGATGTTATCTTCTTGAGATCTAGTTGTCGTGGTAAAAAACCTGACTCCTGTAATTTCTTCATAATTAAGGTATATAAAGATATTGTATCTTTCCCTTCTGCAAGATATTTCTCTATCTCATCAAAAGCGACACTCTCCTCTACATTCATACCTTTCTTTATGAATAGTACAATTGTTTTAACAGAAAAATCTGCTAATACATCTTGAACAGGTCTTTTCATTTCAACTTCAATCTCATTGATTGTTCTTGGTGTGTATTTTAACTCCATTTCTATTTATATAAAACTTAAATCAGTATAGGGTGGGTGTTTAACGTCCACCCTAACTATTAACTAACTATACTGATGGCTCTACTGCTACATATACAGGTGCTCCTGACACTCTGATACTTGCACTAAAACCTCTTACTCCGTCAACTGTTGCTTCTGCTTCCTTGAATGACTTGACGAATCCGTCAAATGTCCAAGTTGAACCTAGTAAAGTAGTAATTGTCCACTCCTCTACTGCTTGACTTTCTGCTAACGCTAACATTGCTTCCATAGCATCCTCACTCTTAATGATTCCCGCTAGTGCAACCTCTCCTGCATCCTTAAATCCTCCAATGAACTCTTTATACCCACCTGTTGAATCAAGTGTGGTAACATCAATTTCATCAGATTCAACACCTACCTCACCAATGCTGGTTAAATCTGCAATCGTTAGATCTGCGGCTTCTTCACCTGACATTGTTTTGACTAGGGTTGTTCCTAAACTTTTTGCTGCTGCCATTTTAGTAACCCACTAAATTAAATTTTGTTGTTATATGACTGTAGTTGTCATCAGGAATATCTGCACAATAGGTTAATCTATAACCCTCGCTTAACATTGCTGATTCAAGAGAGGATAACAACGTTCCACTCTCACTACTCGTATTTGCTAATATATCTACTACTACCTCAATTTCTTGATAACCTATATTTTGCTCTAGTACATAAACTGGTACATTGCTAGATACATAATAGTAAAGACAAGGTATTTCCTTAATAAGTTGTGGTCTATTCTGATACGCAGTCCCTACACCACTTAAAATTGTATAGATATCCTTTTTCGGTTCTAACATTCTTTTAACTTAATAACTTATTTTGCCTCACTCTTTATACTATCTCTTAACGCACCACCAATTGCTTCACCTTTTTTACTACCTCTTTCTCTCACTCCTTTTGGTGCTTGTATACCTCTCCTAACACTAACAGGAACTAGATATACTGCTCTCGCTTCTACTCGCCTTGTTGCTTCCTTAACAAAAGGTAATAGGTTAATAACCTTATGTTTTAGCAACTCGCTATTCACATACCCTTTCAAATCTTTTAAGATCTGTTTCTTCTGTAAGTCTAGTGCTGGTCTTAAAAATGGTTGTGCTGGTACCCAAGTACCTCCTGATTTGCTTCTTACAGTAAATCCAAACTCCTGATGTACTGCATACTCCATATTTGTAAAGACCCTCCCTTTTGCTGGTATTACCTTACCCATCTTTTCTATTTTTTCTATGCACTTCCCAAGGTTGTTGATTTTGATGTCCATTTTGTACCAATCACTAAATTATGTGAATCGTAGGGTACAGAGTTGATTACTCTATACTCAATACCCTCGTATTCTACAATCGTTCCTGTATCTACATCTTCATCAGTAGTCATTGTGAAGTCTACTTGCTCATCAATTCCATACTCCTCTTGTACTTCTGCCAATCTATCAAATCTGACATTTCCAAGAATTGTACCAACTTCTGTTGTACTTTCTTCACCTGCCCACCCCTCATCATCTACACTACTAGTCTTATCAAGAACTATAACTGCCTTGTCGTAGAAAGTGTCCTTTATTTTTGTTTTGAAACTATTAGGTATTCTCAACTATCGTAGGGATTCTAAACTTATCTAACAACACTTTAACAGAGGAGAATATATCCGAATCATCTTTTGAGGCGAGATAACTAACCACACCCTCCCCATAACTAACAGATTGTCCGTTATCAGATAACTGTGTGATATTAAGAGTGTCGTTGCTAACATTGTCCTGAATGGTCTTGTAACTACCTACAACTACTCTTGCTAATGCTCTTTCCATTTCTACCTGAATAGGTAAAATAGGTTGGTCTGTTCCTGTTGCATCAACATAATAATCACTAGAATAGTAATCTCCATCCAAATACCTCTCATATCCAGCAACTAATTGCTGTCTATTCGTATAAAGCAATGCTCTATCAACAACCTCATCAATCACATAATCCAAATAACTATCATCAATTAGTTCGGGATTTATGATTAGAACATACTCTTTAATCCTCGCTATTATCTCATCCATTACAGTTGCCTAAATAAAGTTAACTATTAAGCACTTACTGAACTTAATGTTGCATACTTTATTAAATCTGGCATTACTGCTGCCGTTCCGTATGAATAGAACAATTCAACTGCTATTGCATTTGAAAGTGGTATTCTCTCCATTTTGTAAACATTTGCTATAACTGGTTGTGCTACTGCACCAATTACCATTGCAACTGCGTCTACTGATTGTCTGGTATTAGAGAAAATCTGAACATCATGGAATCTCTTAACATCTACTCCTCCATTTACTGGATTTGGTAAACTGTCAATGTAATTCCTTAATTGTCCGTATACTGCTGGTGTTACTGATACTGCAATCATATCTCTATCTACACCATCAACATTGTTGTTGGAAGTAGTTTCAACTGATTGAATCAATTCCTCAATCTGATCTTCTATTGTAGAAGTTGTGATTGTTTCCTCTGAACCTGCTGATACTGCTTCTGTAAAGAATGCTGTATCTAATTCTCTTATCATTGCCATCTGGTGATTTTTAGCCCTCTTATTAAGTAGGTCTGAAATACCATATAACTCAATATCTTTCCACTCAATTTCTTCAACAATTTCCTTATCAATATCTAGGTTAACTGTTACGCCACCATTCAATATTGCATCACCTTCACCTGCTGTTCTAGCAGTACCGTATGCTTGTGAAACTGCTGTCAATAATCTTCTAACCTCTACTGAACCACCTTGTGGATCTCCAGAGATATTTACATTTTTTAACTGTGAAGATATTGAACTCTTTTGAACCATATCAACAACTTCTGCGTATGATTCCATTAACGTATCTAATGTACTACCATTAGATAAGAAAATGTTTAATGCATCTTCTTTTGCCATTATCGTATATTATCTAAATTAATTCTTAAAACGCCTTGACTATTTTTGGTCTAGGACTTTCAGAATTAACAGATATATCCTTCGGAGGAGTACCCTTTAATTGCTCTGCTACTGCTTTAGCAACAGATTCATTAAAAGTTTTAATAAAAGTTTCAGAACTTTCAATAGTTCTTTCCTTATCAGCACTGATTACATAAGTAACCAATTCTGTAGGTACTTTTGCATTTGCGAATAATTCAATAGCATCTAATCTATTTTCTCTAGTCGCAATGTTTGCTTCTCTTATCCTTACTTCCTCGCTATTCTTCGCTGTTAATTCTTTCTCTTTCTCCTCTGCTGAAAGTTTTGCTAATCGCTCACTCTCTGCTTGAACCTCTTTAATACGCACCTCTGTTTCCTTTAAGATCTTGTTTCTCTCTCTTTCGAGTCTATCCTTGAGTGCCTTATCAAATTGGTCTTGAGTTAAAAGTTTTTCCTCCACTTTCTCCACCTCTTTAGAGATTTCTGGAGTAGCAATCTCTGGTGTTTTTACTTTATCTTCTGACATAATGTCTTTAGATTAAATTAATCCGTTTACCCTCGGCAGGTATTCACATACATATATGATAGCATATCTTCCCTTCAAGTCAATTATCTAAACTTTTCAAACCAATAACTAAAACCATACTTAATAGCAACATCCTCCCATAGTTTTCTATCTAGGTATGGCGTTGTATATTCTTTATGCTCTTTTATATAACTAATATAAGAATCCTTTATACCTTCTGTTATCTTAAACTTCTCCTGTTTACTCATTTGAGAAATATCTCCAAAAGTCATTCCGTACAACCCCTCTCTACCTACTACAATTGTTTCATAAGCACCTTTATTAACACCAATCGTAATATCACTCGGAGAGAATGTTGTTCCTATTTCATTGTAAGGGTGGTTGTGTACTATTACATTCCCCTCTGATACATTCCATTGCCTTAAGTTGAAGTTAATATCACCTTCAGTACCACTTGCCTGTTCTAATATCTCTCCACTATTCTTATCAACAATAACTCCGAACTCTCCATCACTATCCTTATACTTAATTCCCCAACCCTTAACAGTTCTCAAATAGTCATCTTTCTCTACCTCATTCTCTAAATACCTCTCTCTAATATCATCTGGAACACCCTCAACACCTTTAGCAACCTCCTCTGGAAACGCCATTACAGTTCTAGATCTACAATTAGGGTGTAAAGGTGGAAAGTTATATCCTACAATCGCTTCATCAACTCTATAAACTTTATCATTATGTGCTATACATATATCAGAAGTAATACCATCCATAACAGCAGTAAATCTATAATACTCAATATCATCTTCTATATAACTCTCCAAATCACTCTGATTCTGAAAATAAGAAGTTTCTGTTCTGATTAATCTCATTGTATCGTATTTAGCAGAACCAAACTCCTCTCTAATCATTCTCCTCATTTTGTATGCAGACGAACCTGTAACCAATCCTGTACTAACTACTTCTTGAACCCTTCTAGTAAACTGCTCTCTATTTTTAGTAGCACTATTCTTGAAGTTTCTACCTGCCCAATCGTTTCTGATTAAAGCACCTATTACATTCTTATCTAAAGTAGCAAATGCCTCTAATCCGAATCCTGTACCTTTAGCAAAAGAATACCCCTGTATATCCAACTTCTGTTCTCTTAAATCTACCATTGAAGTTTTGTAACTATCACGAATAATCTTCTCGTATGCCCTAGTCTGTATTGAAATCTCTCTTTTACCTATCACCTGTATATCCCAATAGATCTGTTGCTTAATTGCTTCTAATCTATTTAATCTGTAAAGATACTTGGAATTGTAAACATCTCCTACCTTAAAACCTAACAACTTCATTTTACCCTGAATATCCCTAATAACCTCTGCTCTGTCTGTTCCTGATAATACCTGTGTTAATTCTGAAACATCTAATCCTGTATCAGTAGAATACTTGAGATATATCTCATTTATCTGTTGATTAATCCTTATCAATGCTTTCTCGTATAGATCTAACACTCTCTTAATAGCAATATCACCTGTCATTTCTGCCTTAACCAAACGCCTTTTCATTCTATCATCCCAATACTCTGGATTTGTCATACTACTCTTTCCGTTGAACTTATCTCGTGCAAGTTCTTTATTCCAACAGAATTAGGTAATACTCTAGCACTTACATCTATCTCATTAAGGTTCTGTATTCCTATATCGCTTGGTAACACCCTTGCAGTTACAGTATTACTCAATACCCTAGCAGTTACATATATCCTCTTGAGATTCTGCCCCTGTTAGATCTATTGCTACTCCATCACTATCTACAAAAGTAAACTCTAATCTAACATCATCACCTCTAATTATTTCCAACATTTTCTTCTGTACTTAAATTAGATGTAGGTTCAAATGTAGCAAACTGTGCTACCTCTTTATTCATTTCCTCCTCACTCTCTTTCTTCTTCTTCTCAACAACCTCTTTTGCATCATCAACAAAACTAATCTGACCTACTAAAGTTTCGTCATCAACAAACCCTGATAGATTATTAATCATCTGACTTGTTTCTAAATCGTTTTGAGGTAGATTTCTCTTAAATATAACATCTACTTCATATCTAGGTACTAAAGACATCTTGTTAATATTCACTAGATAATTGTTATATAACTCAAACCTTTCTAACAATCCCTTTTCAAAATACCTTTCCTTATTACTTACACTCTGTTCAAATGCCAATAACTTATACCTTATAGCAACACCTGAAGCATTACCTACAAAATTCTCATCACTCATATTAGGTACTTTAGCGATCTTATGAATATCTTTCTCTAATGTCTGTCTTAATATATCAACCTGTCCTTCATCTAGTGCTTTAATCAAATACTCTACTTTAGAATCCATTGGCAATCCGAACATTGTCCTATTCTCCAATAACTCTGCCATCTGTGGCTTCTCAAGATTAACATTGTACCCTACCAATATTGCCTCTACCAACTGTTCCTTATCATTTACCCTATCAGATTGAAGTATATTGTAAGCATCTATTAAAGATATAACCTGTTCAAAATCTCCCATGTGGTCGCTATTGTTTCTATACTCAATAATAGGAACAGCACCAAACTGATGTGGCTCTTTATCTCCTATCGTTATCTTTCCAGATATATCACTACATTGATACTTAAAACTAGAATCATATACAACAACATCCTCATAAACATCTTCTTTCTCCGTCTTTCTATATATAATACCGAACATCTTATTATGTTCTACTGTATCATCATAAATACAAACACAATTCCTTACATCTATATCCTTACTCTTAATATCATTATCTAAATTATAGACCAATTCATATTGAGTACCAAATACTGATATATCTTTAGCAATCTCGTGGTCTAAATCTGAAATTGTCTGTTTCTTATACTGTTGTTTTATCTCCTCTATATCAAAACCCTCATTAACCTGATACTCAACAGGATTACCTAATAAATATCCAATAGTAGTATCAACAATATAATTAGCGTGATTAACTACAATTCGTGTGTTCTTGGATGTTGGTGGCTTTAACCTATACAATATATCGTGGTCGCCCTTGTAATATCTTTCTAACTTATCATAATTCCTTCTCTCCTCCTCATTATACTCAATGGCATTCTCAATAATCTCTACTGATAATGCACTATCTTTTGATACTGTAAACATTTTTAACTCTTTAGAAGTTATATACCATATATGTTAGCACATTTTAATATCATATACCAAATCTATATACCCAATGCCCCCCTCTTAATAAACTGTAATGTGGGCTTCTTACCTAACTTCATTATAGCAACATATCTTAAAGCGTCAATTCCGTGATTAAAGGTATCTATTGGCTTGTTAATAGTTTTACCCAATTTATCTTCCATATACTTATATCTTCTCAACTCTAATTCTAATTCAGCACTCTTTTTAGTTATATGAATCTTATACTGCTTCAATAGATCTATTCCATACATAACAGAATCCTGCCCTTTAGTTACACCCCTAATATTGAATCCATTTCTTCTGATTTCTTCAATGCTTTTTGGTTCACTACTATCAGCATATATCTCATCTAGATTACCTACCCCCATATTTCTAAACTCACTAGCAATATCCTGATTAGTCATTCCTGTCTTATACAACACCTGATTAACATACAACTCATTATCCATTGTATACAACCCAATGAGAGTAGTAGGATCATTTGTATATCCGAAGTCCATACCATAACCTACAAATTTAGCACTCTCTGGAATTGAATCAATAATATCCCAATTAGTAAATATAGCACCTTGTAATCTTGCTTTCTCTCCTCTCCCATACACTTCCCACATATAGTTATCAGCAGTACCATTCTTAATATTTTCTTCAGTAGGTTCATAACTCTTAATCTTATCTATAATCTGTTTTGGTAGAAATCTTACATTGTCTAACATTGTACTCTTAATAACAGTAACATCAGGTCGCTTCTGTAAGTCAAATACCCAATGTAAGTCATCATAAGGATTGTAGTCTAGTATTCCACCTATTCTTGTTCTCATTTCTAATTGGTCAAAATGCTTCTTTCCTACTTCCATTGTTTCATTAATCCAGAACCAATCCTGACTTCTACCATGTAATTTCTCTGAATAGTCTAATCCGTAAAAGGCAAACTCACTTCCATTGATATAATAAACTTGTTCTGCCCTATTGATGTTTATCTCTGGTATTACTTCTATACCAAACTTCTCTGTTATATCTTGAAAATCCTTTAACAAGGTAGATTTAATCCACGACAGTTTATCCCTTACAATAGTAACTGTAATACTCTTTCCTCTTAACGCTTTTAGAATAAAAAACAAGAATATACTCCAAGTTTTACCAGATCTAGAACCTCCCTCGTGGCATATTATCTTATATGTCTTCTGGGCTAATATCGTCTGCTTGAGTATCCTCGTTCCCACTATCTTCTGTCTTGCTTCCATCTACTATTTCTAATTGATATATATTACTTAATCTCTCTCCTTTAGAAGTAACATCTACCTCTTGAGGTGCTTTACTAATATGCCTGTCTATCCAATCTACTGTTAGTTTAGAACTNNCTCATATACTGCATTAACTTAACCTGCATTACAGTATAGTTCTCTGGATGTACTTTAATATCTTCCTTCATCTTTTCTAATTCAGCATAACTCAAGTCTTTTATCTTCATTAATTCATCTGCTATCTGCTGTGCTTCCCTTCTTCTTTCCCAACCTCTTGATTTCGCTTCTGGTGATGGTTGTGGTTGGTCTATTCCAAATTTCTTATTATTAGGAATGGGGTTTTTGTCGGCGTTTTCCATTCTGATTATTTACTTAATTTATATTCCCAACTTGTAGTTAATCTATTAATAGATATTGTTTTATTCAATCCTGTCATTCCTGATTCTTGCAAAACCTTACGAACTCTCCCCTGTCGTATACATTTCCAATTATCACTCTTATTAAAATAATAACATAATACAGGATTACTCGTTACTATCTTATATCTAAAACCTTGTTTCAAGTATATTCTCCCTACCACTTCTAACAATGCTACACCTATTCCTACCCCTTGATAATCTGGTAAGACCACCAATCTTGAAACATTCTTCCACTTCTTTTCACTAGGATGAGGGAAATGCAGAATTGCTATAAATCCAACTATCTTTCCTTCCCATTCTGCTACATAACATTGTGCCGAGTTGTTTAAGTCGTGATTTAGATAATGATACTTTCTAAAGAACTTCCAAGTTTCTGTACTTGTCTTAAAAACATCCAATCTGATTTCTGGTCGTTGATACTTTTTTTTTGAAATGTCATTGAATTCGTATCAAATACCCAATCAGGTTCTAACCATTCTAAAATATCATAATGACAGGATACAGCGATAAACTTCTTATCTGTTTTTCTCACTGCCCTCTGTACTGCATAACTTCCTATTCTAGCAATATCTCTATCAACAACACTCGTAAATTCATCAAATACTACCATCTGTTTATTAGATAAAAGAGCATTCGCTAATTCCACTCTCATTTTCTCTCCATTAGATAGGACATTAAAAGGTTTCAACCAAGATGGGACACTTGAAAATCCCACATTATTAAACATTTTAGATATTTCCTTAACGCTTACATCTTTTGACATATCATCAATAACACTCTTTTCCTTATATAACCCATTCTGTATATACTCATCAGAAAACAAATGTTTTGCTATCGTTGTTTTACCTGTTCCAGAATTACCAACAATAACACCTATTTGCCAATCAAAATCTAGATCTAAAGAACCCGTAAAACTTTCCTGATAGTTCTTTTCACTTATATCAAATTGACCTATTACCGATTTTGCTCTAAAACTCTTACTAGGTTCAAACTTTTTTACAATGTTAAAATCTCGCATTCGTATCCAAGTTCGCTTAATTTATTAAAGGTATCTTGTTGTTCTCCCTCATTTTTACAAGAAATGATAACTTGAAATAAGTTTTCATAACCAATCTCTGTTCCCTCTTTCTTATTATCTAATAGATCATCAAATCCCAAATCCTCCAAAATATCTTCAAACTCATCTGCTAACTTATCCATATCCCATTCTCCTGAATGTCTATTACTTATTATCCCTATCTTTTTAATCTCCTGTTTTGTAAGTTCTCTCTCTGGTACACTAACTTCAACTTCTATATCTCCATTCTCTTTATGTACCCTCAATCTCTGATTACCTGCCAATACTGTTCCATCTGTGTTTATTACTAGAGGTTCAAAATTCCCTAGATCACCAATACTTTCCTTGAGTTCCTTATATGATTCATCTGATATTGTTCTAGGATTACTCTCCCATTCTTTTAGATCAGATATTTTTCTAACTTCTGTATGCCACTTCATCTCCTAGTTCTTTTAATTTAGATTCCATATCCTCTACTGTCCATTTCTTGATTTCATACATAACAACATTTATATATGCCAAATCTTCCCATCTCTTATCTTCCATCCAAAAGTGTCCCCATTCTGGATTCTTATGGAATGATTCATTCTTAAATAAATGACATCCTACACAACAACATATACCATTCCTTATATCCCACCTTAACCTTCTGTTGCTTCTAGATATATAATGATGTGGGTTAAGATTCTCTCTCTTTCCACATACCTCGCATTTCCCTTTAGATAATATAACCTTACTCCACGCACTATCTAATTTTTTAGTTAGATATTTCTTCCCTTTTACCATATTTAATTCTATCATATTTTACTTTCAATAGGTCTTCTTCACTGTACTTTTCTAACCACTCAAAAGGATATAGGTCTTCATTCTTAACCTCCCATATATCATCTTCATATACTAATCCCTTTTTACCACTAATAATATCAGTACCCTTTAATCTCAATACCCCTTTTCTTTCCAATTCACACTTAAATATCCATCCACATATCTCCATAACATTCTCTTTCCTATTAAAACTACAAAATACCAATATATCCGTAGGAAACTTCATTTGTAAGTCTGGATAATTGTTAGAGTAATCTATTTTTGTATATACAGATCTGCTCATTGTTTTAACATCAATAGTCAAACCTTTATATACAATATCAGTACCACCATCAGAACCTTCCCCTTTAAGTTCCATCATCTTTTTATATAACCTTGAAAATACTACACACTCTCCAACCTTTCCATTAAATTGCCTTTCATAATCTCCATCAAACTCTCCTCTTTTTGCTATATTGTGAGTTGAAAGATATTTTGCTACTTTCTCTTTAATTTCCTCTGGTACTGTATATTTGATTGATTTGTACATTGAGTAGTAGTTAAAATTACTTAAATACAGGTCTACCTACATAATTAGTTCCTTGTTTCCACAAATAGATCTTGTCCTCTGGTACATACCTTCTTACACTTCCATCTGGTAATACTTCTTTAACAACTCCCCATCTCTTTTCAGCATACTTACTTGTGAATCTCTTACATACATTAGGGAAGTAAATGCCTAATTCGTCTGATATTCTTCTTGTTGTCCACCTTTTTGACTTCTCCAATTAAATCACCTTCTAAAAAATTAAT
>DCUE01000069.1:0-1660 GCA_002328465.1 Candidatus Dojkabacteria bacterium UBA2222 | reverse complement strand
TCCTTCACACTCTTTTTACATTCCCTTACCAATCTTTCAAATTCTCACGAGTTTCTACCCATTCTTTCTAATCTATCTTGCCTTAACTCAACAGAAGTTCTAGCAATCATCTTCTTCACTACTTAAATTATCCTCAAACTTCCCCTTGTAATGTTCTATTATTTTATCATACTCTCTTTTATAGTAATCTGCAAACTCCTCTTTATTAGGTTGTTTACCTAGTTTCTGCTCTAGTAATCTCCATAAAACATCTCTGAATCTCTTGCTAGGGCTCTTGTAGTTATCTAAAGCATCATTCTCTGGTAGATTCTTGATGATATCTTCAACATCAATATTAACCTCATTACCTACTAAACTATCTGTTAAAACCAATATCGCAATTGTACCTCTATAACTGTCTATATCCCCTATATCTTTACTACTTAATTCAATAAGAGAATCTACCTTAAAACTAACACTATCATCTTGTCTTCTGTTATATCCTTTTAATTCTGTCTGAATAACCTTCATTCTGTTTCTGCGTTTAATTTACCTAATATCTTCTTACATATCCTAATAGCATCTTCTCCTCCAATTAAGATGTATAACAATAGAAATACTAATAGAATGAACAAGAATGGTAGTGCCACATATATTCTAATCAATCTCAAAACTTCTTCTAGAGTATTACTCATTATCTTTTTTAATTAGTTTATCTATAATCTTCTCATATAATCCCTTGTATACTACTAACTGTGCCTTAAAACTTTCTGCTCTTAACCTTAATTCTTCTTCTTTTCTCTGAAAATATTCTTCTCTCAATTCAAAAGTCTTTTTATCATCTTCCAACTCTCTTACCCTTCTTGTTAATGAATCATTCCTTTTTATATGTAATCTTAAATCATCTTCATTAATCTGTGCTTTAATACCCTCATCATATCTTTCTTTAGCAATTTTTGTTTTAACTTCCATTTTATTTATTACTTAATTTATTTTATCCTTCTGTCAACACCATATTTGCCATACATATCATTCCAATATTTTTTAGAGAACCCTCCCTCTAAACTTTTCATTATTTTAGTAAAAGCACTCTTTTCTAACTGTCTTATTCTCTCTCTGGTAACTCCTCTTTCCCTACCAACTTCTTCTAATGTTCTCGTTCCATTCCCATCTAAACCAAACCTTATTAACATTGTTCCTCTCTCTCTTTCTGGTAATTGAAATATTATCTCCTCAATTCCTAATTGTTTAGCAATCATCCCTAACCCATTTGTTGTTCCCTCTTTTCTCATTACATCTCTAACTGCATCTTGAACTTTATATATATCATTTATCTTCATTATGATTTCTCCTTTTTGTTTTTAACTTTAATTACTATCTCTGGCTCTACATTGTTACCCTTCTTCTTTCTTTCTTTTAACATATCTTTCAGTATCTTATTCATAAACTTTTCTTCTGTAACACCATAATCATCTAAATAGAATGTCCAATTCTTACTTGTAACCATTAGATCTTCTTTCTTCTTAAACGGATTTTTTATTCCCATTATTCTTACTCCTTTAATAGTTTAGATATTTTATCTCCAATCTCATCATAAGCATTATTTCCCTTGTTGTGTATCTCATTTGTAGCAAGTTTTAGCATAAACAACTCCTCTTTACTAAATGTCCTCTCGGATAGT
>DCUE01000048.1 GCA_002328465.1 Candidatus Dojkabacteria bacterium UBA2222 | reverse complement strand
ATGGGGATAAGGCAATAAGTGCTCCAGAGTACAAGGATAGTGTTAAATATATTAGGAAGATGAGGGATGAGGAATGAATAGAATTAAAGAAGAAATATAAGATGGTTAGTAAAAATCTTTTCTAACTTTATAAAAAGGTTTTATGAGTTTCGGTTGAAGGCTAAAGGTTAATGGGATATACTACGAGTAGTTTTTTATGTAAAATATTAATCACAAATTATGAAGACCAAAACAAGCCCTTTCAAAGATAAGACCTTGCTTATTACTGGAGGAACCGGGTCGTTTGGAAATAAAGTTCTAGAGAGATTCTTAGATTCAGATATAAAGGAAATTAGGATATTCTCTAGAGACGAGAAAAAACAGCATGACATGCGAAAGAAATATTCCAATGATAAGATTAAATTCTTTATAGGTAATGTTAGAGATTTTTCCTCTATTAATGACGCTATGCGTGGAGTTGATTTTGTCTTTCAGGCTGCTGCTTTGAAGCAAGTTCCATCCTGTGAGTTTTTCCCTTTAGAGGCTGTTAAGACAAATATCTTAGGTACAGACAATGTACTAAGAGCTGCGATCGAAAATGGAGTAGAGAAGGTAATTTGTCTAAGTACAGATAAAGCAGCATATCCTATAAATGCTATGGGCATGAGTAAGGCTCTCATGGAGAAAGTTGCTATTGCAAAGGCCAGATCCTTAGGAGATGACTCTGGAACAACAATATGTGTTACTAGATATGGCAATGTTATGGGTTCCAGAGGTTCTGTTATACCTTTGTTTTATCAGCTTATAGAGGAAGGGAAACCATTGACTATTACAAATCCCGAAATGACCAGATTCATGATGACCCTAGATGATGCTGTAGATTTAGTTTTGTATGCATTCGTAAATGGAAAACCAGGAGACCTCTTTATTCAGAAAGCTCCTGCTGCAACAATACAGGTGTTGGCAGAGGCTGTATGCAAGCACAAGGGTGTTCCTGTTGACACAAAAATCATTGGTACAAGGCATGGGGAGAAGAAAGCAGAAACTCTCGTAACCGCAGAGGAGATGCTTAGAGCGGAAGATCACGGAGAATACTTTAGAATAGTCGCAGACGAGAGAGATCTAAATTATGAGAAATATTTTGACAAGGGGAATAAGAAATTAGAAGAGGTGGTTCCATACACCTCTGATAACACAGAGAGATTGGATGTTGATGAGATGGTTAAGTTACTAATTAAAATGGGGGAGATAGAGATATGAAGAACCAAAAGATTTTAATTATTGGTGCGGAAGGAATGTTAGGTCATGTGGTAAAAACCTATTTTGAAGAGAAAGGCCACGAGGTTTTATGCACTACTAGGAGGGAAGAGGACTCTGATTTATATTTTAATATCTCTGACACTGTTACTGGAATAGAGCCAATTATTAAGGAGGTTAAGCCGGATGTATTGATAAACTGCATTGGGATATTGAACAAGGTTGCAGAAGAGCACAAAGCTTTAGCAATATTAATAAACAGCTATTTACCTCACTACCTAGATGAACTTTCTGCCAAATACGGTTTCAAATTCGTACATGTAAGTACGGATTGCGTATTCAATGGAGAGGTCGGAGATTATGATGAAGATAGTATCCCAGATGAAACTAGTATGTATGGTAGAACAAAGGCTTTAGGGGAGGTTATTAACGACAGAAGTGTTACATTGAGGACTTCCATAGTAGGCCCAGATATAAATAAGAATGGAATAGGACTCTTCAAGTGGTTTATGGAGCAGGAAGGTGAGGTTGGGGGTTATGACAAAGTTCTTTGGACTGGTGTGACAACGATATGGTTTGCAAGATGTATGGAGATGGCGATAGTGAATAATCTCACTGGACTTCATCACTGTGTTAACAATGACACTATCAGCAAGTATGATTTATTAGCTTTGTTTAAGAAATATTTTGACAAGGATATTACTATCAACCACAACCCAGATGTTGAAAGTAAAAAGACATTGGTAAGAACAGGTAAGAGTTTTGATTTCGGAATTCCCAGCTACGAGGAAATGATTAAGGATATGAGAGAGTGGGTAATAGAACACAAAGAGATGTATCCAGATCTTGTAGAAGGAATGGATTTGGAAAAATAAATTTTAATGTTCGTTCTATGAAGGTAATGACAATAGTTGGCACAAGACCGGAGATAATTAAACTATCAACGGTAATTCCTGAGTTAGATAAGTATACGGAGCATATCCTTGTTCACACTGGTCAGAATTATGATTATGAATTGAATGAGATATTCTTTGAGGGTATGGGAATTAGAAAGCCGGATATATTTATGGAGGCAGCAGGGGAAACAGCAGCAGAGACAATAGGAAATGTTATTAAAATATCAGATGAACTTTTTAAGAAGCATAAGCCTGATGCTTTATTAATATATGGTGATACGAACTCCTGTTTAGCAGTTATATCTGCGAAGAGAAATAAAATTCCAGTATTCCATATGGAGGCAGGTAACAGGTGTTTTGATGAGAGGGTTCCAGAAGAAATAAACAGAAAGATAGTGGATCATCTTAGTGATATTAATCTAACCATCACAGAGCATGCAAGGAGATATCTAATACAGGAGGGTATTGCCCCAGAGACTGTTATTAAAGTAGGTAGTAGTATGAAGGAAGTATTAAGAACACAGAAAGAAAGCATAGAGAATAGCAATGTATTAAGTAATCTAGGTCTTACTCCTAAGGAGTATTTTGTTTTAAGTGCTCATAGGGAGGAGAATTTAGATAATCCTAAAAATTTAGAAGCTTTGGTAGAGTCCATAAATGCTGTAGCGAGAGAATATAAATTTCCTATTATATTTTCTACTCATCCTAGGACTTTGAAAAAGATAGAAAGTAATGGAATAGAGTTTGATTCTTTAGTTAGGATTATGAAGCCTTTGGGGTTTGGGGATTATATTAAGTTACAAGAGAATGCTTTTTGTGTTATTTCTGACAGTGGTACTATTACAGAGGAATCTTCATTGTTAGGTTTCCCAGCAATAACAATAAGACAAGCACATGAGAGGCCTGAGGGTATGGATGAGGGGACTGTAATAATGAGTGGTTTAGATAAGGGGAGTGTGTTAGATGCGATTAAGGTTGTTACAGATCAGGATGTTAGGATGGAGGTGGTGGATGATTATAATAATGATATTTTAGCTGCTAAGGTTGTTAGAATAATATTAAGTTATACAGGATATATAAATAGGACTGTATGGAAAAAGTATTAGAGAAAGAAAAAAGTGAAAGATACGACTTTAGTAATAAGGAATCTCAAAGATTGTTTGAGGAATTTACACACCTTTTAGGGGAGGTAACTGAAAGAATAGAAGGTTCAGAGGCTTCAGAGAAAACCTTTTTAAGCGGTAATCTATCAAGCTATCGTTCTAGGGAGCTTCTAAGAGAAGTATGTTCTAGATTTATTGCCACTATAAAGGATAAAACAAGAAAACTCTTGCAAAAGTTTAAAAAATAATTTAGGAAGCAAACAATATGAGAGTTGTTTACGTTAATGACCATGATTTAGCAGGGAGGCGTTTTAATGGTCATGATCTGCAGCTTTATCTTAACAGTAATGGGTACGAGGCATATCAATTTGTAATGAATAAAGCAGGAACAGATCCTCATACAATCCCCATAATTCAAAAGGATGAAAGTCGATTTCTGAGGGAGAAATGTATAGAGTTTGAAGAGAAAATATCTATGCAGTCTGTAATATACCCATTTGGGGAGATAATACAGGAGAAAAAGGAATTTAAGGAGGCAGACATTGTACATTACCACCTAATCTTCAACCATTTTATGTCTTTGTACTCTTTTAAGAGATTAGCACAACTTAAACCGACTGTGTGGACTCTACATGACCCATGGGCATTAACAGGACACTGTGTACATCCTTTGGATTGTAAAGGGTGGTTGACGGGTTGTAAGCATTGTAAACATCTTGACAGAAATTCTCCTTTAAAAGAGGATCATGCTGCTGCTATTTGGAATATAAAGAGAGATATATATAAAGAAATTGATATAGATATTGTAGTGTCTTCTCAATGGATGTATGACATGGTTAAGAAAAGTCCTCTGACTAAACATTTCGAAAGAGTTCATTTAATACCTTTTGGTATAGATGTAGATCTTTTCAAGCGGAGGGAAGATAGGGAGAAAATTAGGAAGAGTATGGGTATAGGAGATGATGATTTTGTTATTATGTTTAGGCAGAGTACTATAGAGTGGAAGGGGCAACCGTATGTTGTAGAGATGTTAAAAAAGCTAAAGAGTAAAAAGAAGCCAATACTTCTAACTGTAGGTCAGACTGGTACTTTGGATGAATTGAAGGATAAGTATAGAGTGATAGAAAATCCTTGGATTAATGATAATAAGTTTCTTGTAGAATTATATTCTGTAGCTGATTTGTTCTTAATGCCTTCTGTAGCAGAGTCTTTTGGTTTGATGGCAGTAGAGGCAATGGCGTGTTCTTTGCCTGTTATTGTAACTGAGGGAACGGCATTACCAGGGGTAACTTTTGCACCAGAGTGTGGAATTACCCTCAAGAAAGGAGACACAGATAGTTTTGTGAAAACAGTTACTAGGTTGATGTCAAATCCTAAAGAATGTATAAAAAGAGGGCATTTAGGAAGGGAATTGGCAGAAAAACATTATAAAATTGAGAGATATAATAAACAAATGATACAACTTTATGAAGAAATTTATTCTAAAAATAAGAAAACCAGAAGGTATGGACAAGGGGAATATAATAATATGCGGTTTAGAGAAGGAGAGTGTGTTAGATGCGATTAGGGTTGTTACAGACCAAAATACTAGAACAGAGGTAGTAGATGATTATAATAATGAAATTTTAACAGCCAAGGTTGTTAGAATAATATTAAGTTATACAGGATATATAAATAGAACTGTATGGAAGAGGTATTAAAGAAAAACACCAGTAAGAAGTATGATTTTAGTAACAAAGAATCTCAGAAATTATTTGAGGAATTTACTCTCTTATTAGCCGATATAACTAAATATATTGAGAGCCAAGACGAACGGGTATTACTTAAAGGAAAAGAATTGAATCAGGTACAGAGTAACTATGAGAAAACAAGAGAAGAATTAGTAGAATTACAGAATAAACAAAAAGAATTGTTATCGAAATTAGAATTGACAAATAGTGGTAAATACATGGTAAAAGCTCTTGCAAAGAAATTCATTTATCGTGTTAATAAGGGTTTAGGAGATGTTCCAAGAAAAGTAGTAAATAAATTGAAGAATTTGTTTTAATGAAAATCCTGTATGTAAATGATAATGATTTAGCAGGAAGAAGATTTAATGGACACGATCTTCAAATTATGCTGAATGAAAAAAAGGGATATAGTGCAAAACAATTCGTTGCATTAAAGGCAGGGGATAGTGAGAATACAATTCCAATGATAAAGACAAATTCGGGGTATTTCATTAGAGAGAAATGTATTGAATTCCAAGACAAGATATCTATGCAATCTGTTGTTTATCCATTTGGAGAAATATTGGGAGAATCAGAAGAATTTAAGAAGGCAGACATTGTGCACTACCACCTTATTTTTAATTATTTTATGTCACTGTATTCTTTTAAGAGATTAACTCAATTAAAACCCTCAGTATGGACACTGCATGATCCTTGGGCACTAACTGGGCATTGTGTATATCCTGTTGAATGTAAAGGTTGGCTAACAGGCTGTAATGATTGTCCATATTTAGATAGATATGCCCCTTTGAAAGATGATGACGCATCCTCTATATGGAATATTAAGAAAGATATCTATAAAGATTTAGATATTGATATCGTAGTTGCTTCTCAGTGGATGTATGATTTGGTGAAGAAAAGTCCTTTAACAAGGCATTTTGAAAGAGTACACCTTATACCTTTTGGAATAGATCTGGATTTGTTTAAGAGAATGGAAAACAGAGAAGAGATACGAAAGAGATTAAAAATAGGAAAGGATAATTTTGTAATAATGTTTAGACAGGATCCACAAGAATGGAAGGGATTACCATACATTAAAAACATGTTAGATAGGTTAAAAACTAAAAAACCAGTAACTATATTAACTGTAGGGGGGACAGGGTTTCTAGAGGAATTGAAGGATAAGTATCAAGTAATAGAATATGAATGGGTAAACGATAATAATTTAATGGTAGAACTTTATTCGGCATCTGATTTATTTTTAATGCCCTCTGTCGCAGAAGCTTTTGGTTTAATGGCAGTAGAGGCAATGGCGTGTTCTTTACCCATAGTAGTTTTCGAGGGTACATCACTACCTAGTGTTACATTCTCCCCTAAGTGTGGGATTGCTCTTAAGAAAGGAGATACAGATAGTTTTGTGAAAACGGTCACTCGGTTGATATCAAATGATAAAGAATGTATAAAAAGAGGGAACTTGGGAAGGGAATTAGCAGAAAAATATTATAAAATTGAGAGATATAATAAACAAATGATACAACTTTATGAAGAAATTTATTCTAAAAATAAGAAAAAATGAAAATATCATAGAAAAGATGTAATGTATAAGAGGACGAACTACGACGCAAATAAGTAAATGAAATAATATTAAAGATATAACATTAAATATCAAATGGGTCATCTAAAGGATAAATATACAAAAGAATATTACACGGGTAAAGATGCAGAGGGAAACCAGTTAAAATATGGGGCCACTAATTCTATTGATAAAAAGGGGTACTATACTTTGAGAAAGCACGACATGCTAATCCTTGAGAAAATTGATTTTAAAGATAGGAATGTTTTGGCTTTGGGATGTGGTAGGGGAGAAGAACTGGTGTACGCAGTAAAGAATGGAGCTAATGTAAAGGATTCTGTTGGTGTGGATTTTGCTCCTGTGGCGATAAAAATTGCAAAGGGATTATTTAAAAATAAAAAATTGAAATCTCCTCAATTCTTTACTGAGGATGCCTTGGATTTTGTTACTAATTATTCAGAAGTAATTAAAGATGACGAATCAAAAAAGTTCGATATTGTAATAATGTTTGATTTTGTTGAGCATGTTCCAAGAGAGGAACTAATTAAAATCTTTGAACAATTAAAGCAACTTTTGAAAGAAGAATCTGTATTGGTTATTAATACACCTGCATATAAGTATGATAATGATGTAATAAAAAACGGTTATGATGAAAGAAATCAAATTGATTCATTAGACACCTCAGATATTGTTCTTCAAACCAAGGGAATGCACTGTAATAAATATTCACTCATTTCTCTACAGGAATTTATGAACAGTCAAGGTTTTTATAACATCACAGAAGCACATTATTTTGTAAGCCAAGATCAGGTACATTCTAATTTTATCAATATATCGTACTATAATAGGTGGAATATTTGCAAAAAAAGTGGTTTCCCATTATTAGGTAAATATACTGATGATATTATTGAAAGTCCTTATCCCCCAGAAGCCGATTTGAATCTTATAAAATTTCAGGAAGGAGTTTTAGAAGGGATCTCTGTGTTTTCAACACAAAAGTATAGTGAATTAGCATATCCTAACGGAAACATTGACATTGAAATGTTTGAAGATGTAGCTGCTGGTGACATCAAAGGGAAAACAATTTTTGATGTAGGTACATTTATTGGGGCGAATGCTCTGGTCTTCTCAAAATTGGTTGGGAGTGATGGTAAAGTTATAGGGTTTGAACCGAATCTTTTTAATAGAAACCGTAGCTTTCTCAATATCTCTCAAAACCCTAATTTGTCTGATAATATCTTTATTTATCAGTATGCTTTAGGGAAAGAGAATAAAGAGAAAAAAATGTTTTTGAGCTCGGAAATAGATAATGGATTTAGTTCTACCTCTAGGCTTAAAGGCAGTCATTCCAAGATTGAAGATTCTGAATTACCAGAGGGATTTGAAGATATGTCTGTGCAAGTGAAGACATTAGATACCTTTGTGAAGGAAGAAAACATAATCCCAGATATTCTTAAGGTTGATATTGAAGGAGCAGAATATGATTTTTTACTTGGAGCATTGAATACTATAAAAAAACACAAGCCAATTTTTTATATTGAGATACATTCAGAATTTTGTGCTATTAGATGTTTTGAGATTCTACGATCAGAGGGATATTCAGTAACTATAATAAAGGAAGAGTTAGATAATAGAATAATGCTGAAAGCTGAATATATAGATACAAAAAAGGGGAAAAAGGATTCAATAGAAATTAGAAAGTTACAAGTCCAGAGAAATCAGGATGCCACTTTGGGATTACTTAAATCTGTTAATAGTTTGATTGAGATAGTTAAAAGAGATTTGAATGAGGTTAATAGCAAAAGTGAAGATCTAAAACAAAAGGAAATGGAGTTTAAAAGGGAGAATGATGGCTTAATTGAGAAGAAAAAAAAATTAGAGGAAGAGAAGGATTTACTCAAACAAAAGGAAATGGAGTTTAAAAGGGAGAATGATGGCTTAATTGAGAAGAATAAAAAATTAGAGGAAGAGAAGGATTTACTCAAACAAAGAGAAATAGAACTAAATTTAAGAAATTCTAAACTAAAAGAAACGATTTCTTCAATAGAAAATAGTAAAAGTTGGAGAATTACAAAACCTTTACGCTCTATTCGACATATTATGAAAAAATGAAAATAATTTTTTAACTGGTTTGAATTCTATGTCAAAACAATTTAATCCAAAAGTATCAATTATAATCCCAGTATACAATGGTTCTAACTACCTTAAGGAAGCTATAGATAGTGCATTAGCACAAACATATAAAAACATAGAGGTAATAGTAATCAATGATGGTAGTAATGACAAAGGTAAAACAGACAAAATATGTAAGTNNATAAGATAAGGTATTATAAAAAAGAAAATGGAGGAGTAGCTAGTGCACTTAATATGGGAATAGAGAAGATGAAGGGGGAGTACTTCTCATGGTTAAGTCATGATGATGTATATTATCCAGAGAAAATTGAAAAGCAAATAAAGTTTTTAGATAAGCTTGATGACAAAAATACGGTATTATACTCAAATGTTGAATATATAGACGAAAACTCCAAAACTATTTATAAGACGGAATATGAGAAAAAACATTCTGTAGAGACTCTGAGTAATGGAGTCTTCCCAGTGTTTTATGGATACACTAACGGTTGTTCTATGTTAATCCCTAAAAAGTGTTTTGAGTATGTTGGGTTATTTAATGAAATGTTAAAAACAGCAAATGATTATGATATGTGGTTTAAATTGTTTAAAAAATGTAAAACGGCTTTTGTTCCCGAGGTCTTAATCAAATATAGGTTCCATGATTTACAGGGGACAAAAACTGTGGCAGAAGATAGCCGTGTGGGAGAGTCTGATAGAATGTGGTCTAAAGAAATAGAAGAATTAGATGATAATGAAGTAGAATCGTTTGGAGTTGATGTCTTCAATTTCTATTTTGATCTTTCTAAACGAATGGGAGAAGCTAAGAGGGCTAAATCTCGGGAAGCTGCAACTAAGAAGGCCGAGGTTTACTACAAAAAGAATATTCCCTCGGTTTCTGTGATAATGCCTTGTTATAATTCTGAAAAATACCTAAGGGAGGCCATAGATAGTATTCTAAACCAAACTTATGCGAATTTTGAATTAATAATTGTAGATGATGGTTCCACTGATAAAACCTGGGAAATAATTAAGGAATATGAGAAACAGGATTATAGAGTAATCCCAACTAAGAATCTTTTTGATAAGGGTGTCCCAGGGGGAATGAATACGGGATTAGATCTCTCTAGGGGTAAGTATATAACTAGAATGGATAGTGATGATATCTCTCTACCAACAAGACTTGAGAAGCAGGTCAGTTTTCTTGCCGAGAATGAGGAGTATGGGTTCTGTTCTACCAATATGTCTGCTTTTGGGAAAATAGACTCTCCAGCTTTGTACAAAAAACCAGAAGCTCCTCTTGAATGGCTTTTCTTTTGGTCTTATCCAGTTCCTAGTGCGGCAGCAATGTTTAGGGCTGAAATTATAAAAGATAACGAAATTAGATTTAGAGACTATAAGGTTGCTCAGGATTATGACTTCCTCGCTCAAGTGGCGACCAAGGCTAAGGGCTATGTGCTTTACGACGAATCTCTTTATCACTATCGAATTCATGTTAAGAGTAATTTTCAAAAAAACTTTGATCTAGTTCTTAAAAACTCTAAGGAGATAAATGCCAATTTCATCAAAACAGTAGTTGAAGAGTCTCCTCCCCCTCTACATTGGGATCTTACTGAGTTTACGATACCTACTCATGGGGAAAAGGATTTAGATCTTTTTGAAGCTGTAGAGTGGGTTGAGTTACTACTTACAAGATCTCGGAAGTTTTGGAATTGGGAGGAGGAACAATATGAAGATGCGATTTCAGATGGGCAAAAGAGAATAACAGATTATTTTACCGCTAAAATAAAGAAGGACTTGAAAGGCGAAATTGCCAAGAAAGACGAGGAGATTGAGGTATTAAGGAGGGAGTCATCAAAAGAGAGTATTCGCATAGTAGAGTATCCTTCGCTTTTGAAGAGAAAATACAAGAGATTCTGGGAGTTAATTGAGGTACAAGGTTGGAAGACTACATTAAAAAACATTATACTTAAGTTCAAAAGATAAAGAGAGATTATTTAGAATTATTCTTAAAGACCTTATGACAAAGAAATTTAACCCCAAAGTATCAATAGTAATTCCAGTATACAATGGTTCTAATTATCTTAAAGAAGCAATAGATAGTGCTTTAGCACAAACATATAAGAATATAGAGGTAATAGTAATCAACGATGGGAGTAAGGATGAAGGCAAGACAGACGCTATATGTAAGTCATACGGTAATAAGATAAGATATTTTAAGAAGGAGAACGGAGGAGTAGCTAGTGCACTTAATATGGGAATAGAAAAGATGAAGGGAGAATATTTTTCATGGTTAAGTCACGATGATGTATACTATCCCGATAAAATTGAAAAACAGATAGAATTTTTATCAGAGCAGGAGAACAGAGATAATATAATTCCATATGCTAGTTACGAATTGATAGATGAAGATTCTCAGACACTTGAGAAAGTTTGGCAGGATCATGACCTATTAGTAGAGAAGCCGGAATATGCTTTTTTAAGAGGTAGAATAAACGGGATTACCTTACTCATCCCAAGAAAAGCTTTTGATCAACATGGAAAATTTGATGAAAATCTAAAATGTACACAGGATTATGATATGTGGATGAGAATAGCAAGAGGGTATAAGTTTGTCCATATGGACGAGATTTTTACTAAGACAAGGATACATGCCATGCAGGACTCTAATAAGCACCCAAGTGTTGTAAAGGAAGGAGATGTCCTATGGATCAAGATGATGGAGGCTCTCACTAGCTCAGATAGAATAAGGTTGGAAGGGACAGAATACAATTTTTATCGTGAGATGAAATTATTTTTAGAGACAAATACTAACTATGAGGGAGCTTTAAAGTTTGCGGAAAAAAGGATGAAAGATATTTATGAGATGGAGAGCAGCAAAGGGAGTGTAGAAGACATTATGGTAAGTGTTGTCGTCCCTTTCTACAATGGTATTTCTGATCTGTTAGAGTCACTGGACTCTATTTTGTCTCAATCGCATGAAAAACTAGAGGTTCTATTGATAAACGATGGGAGTGAGGAAGGGTTGGTGGAACTCAAAGAGAAGGTGCAGAGAGAATCTCGATGTAGAATCATTAATTTAGAAAAAAACTATGGACCTTCTAAGGCAAGAAATGTTGGGATAGAAGAAGCGAAGGGGGATTATGTTGCCTTTCTAGATGCCGATGATCTCTTCCTGCCAGATAAGATTGGGGAACAACTTTTACATATGCACCTGACAGGATTCAATATTAGTCATACCTCATATAGGACCGAAGATAAGGGTATGAAAGAGGTTGTACATAGTGGGAAGTTAGATGGTGTTGTCATCCCCCAAATAATAGAGTCCTGTACGATAGCTACTCCAACTGTAATGATAAGGAATCAATTTCTAAAAGATACGGGATACAGATTCAGAGAAGACCTTCGTGTTGGAGAAGATACGGTTTTTTGGCTAGAGGTTCTTAAGAATCAAAAAATTTTAGGAATAGATAAACCTCTTACAGAAGTAAAAGTTGATGCCACAAGCGCAAGGAATGACTTAGAGAAGCATCTCGAAGGGCTTAAGAATATCTTGGCTTACATACTGAGTGATAATGACTACTCTCAGTATTATCAGCAAATTGCAAAACTTTGTTTAAGATATGCAGAAGTTGCGGGTCAGGTCGCTCTTCTTCGAAAGGGAGATGTTGCTGGTGAGGAAGCTGAAGGTATAATACGGAAGTTCATTAGGCTTTCAAAGTATCAAGGTGTTCTACTTACAGCTAAGAAGGCTTTTAGAAAGTATTCATCTAAAATCACAAGTAAAATAATCAAGTCTTAGATGAGAAGAAAGAAAAAAAATAGAGAAGAAACGTTAGAAGCCTTATTTGGGTTAGAACCTTTATCCTACAAATCTATTAAAAAAGGAGATGTAGTAGTAGTATTGTCGTCAGATGTGGTATATGAACCACATCTCTGGGTAACCCTGATGACTATGGTTGAGAGTGCAGATAAGGCTCGGAATTATCACTTATACATTTTAGATGGGGGGATAAGAGAGCGATCTGTGATAAAAGATATTTTTAAGAGGTATGAGAATTTCAAGATCGAATTTGTAGATATGATTGCCCAGTTTGATGGTTTTTTTGAGTCTAGATCTATAAGTAAGGCTGCATATTACCGACTTGCAATATTTTTCCTCTTTGAGAACTTTAATAGGGTTGTTTATCTAGATGCTGATTCTTATATTCTCTCAGATATTGCGGAGTTGTTTGATGTTAATATGGGTGACAAGCAGATAGCAGGTGTAAGGGATTCAATCAATTACGAAATACCTTGGAGAGAGAAGAGAATAAAATATTCGGAATATTCCGGAAAGGCAGTAAATTATTTTACGAACTGCCTCCTATTGACTCCGGAAAGATTGGCAAAATATTTTAGCTCAGGAGTTCTTGTCTTCAATATGGAGCAGATTGATTTCGACGGGAAAAAGAAGGATCTGAGGAGGTTGTTATTGAGGGATTATTACTGCCATGATCAAGACATTCTAAATCTCCTTTTCGATGAGAATCAGATCTGTTTACTTGGGAGGGAGTGGAATTACTTCAATAGTGGTTCCATTCTACGAGAGGAAGATTTCCTTCTAGAAGAAGAGAGAGAAAACTACTTGGGATCTAAGTTAAAACCTAAGATTGTCTCCTATGTTCTTAAGCCGTGGTTGAAAGAAAATTTAGATAAACCTTATGTAAAAGAATATTGGACGAAACTAGAGCAATCTCCTTATTATCAGGAGGTGCAAAGGAGCATGAAGAGGAATACAAAGTTAAAAAGATTCCTCAAATTGTCTATAAAAGAGAAGATCTCATTTTTGACTAGCGAGGAAGCTTTGCAAAAGTATCGGAGCATTCTAAATAAGCAAATAGATAAGAAATCTTGAAGAAATAATTTTATGTGTTATCATAGTTGGTCATGTCAAATTACTTAGAGCTATTAAGAGAATTTATAAAAACAGATTTCAAGCTAAGGTATAAGAATTCATACCTCGGGATAATCTGGATTGTATTGAAGCCCCTGGCGATGTTCTCTGTCATATATGTAGTTTGGTCCAATGTTATCAAGATAGATGCAGATTACAAAATGATGCTTCTGTTGGGAATTATGGTAATGACATTTTTCAATGAGGGAATCATGATGGGATTAGGTTCTTTGATGTCTAAAGCAGGTATCATTCTAAAGATTAAATTCCCTAGAGAAATTGTTGTCTTTAGTGCTGTGACAATATCTTTACTGGACTTTATTTTCAATATGGTCGTGTTTGCCATATTTAGTATATTTACCCCTGTAACTGTGACTCCTACCAGTTTTGTTTTGTTCTTAATGGCGATATTTTCTCTATACATCCTTATCATGGGAGTTAGTCTCTTCTTGAGCATTATGTATATTAAACTCCGAGATATCCATAATCTTATGCAAGTGGTTTTACAACTATTCTACTGGTTAACTCCTGTGTATTATCAGTTGGAGATGTTGCCAGAGAATTTACAAAGGATAGTTAGATTAAACCCTCTAACCACAATACTAGGTCTTGCGAGAAAGGGTTTGATTACCGGAGATCAGGTTGTTCGGGGGGATTTTTTAGATATAGCGAAGATATTTTTAATATGTTTATCAATATTAATAGTTGCAATATTTTTCTTCAGGAAGAGAGTAATTAAAATAGCAGAGCATTTTTAATGGATAAGGAACCGATAATAAAACTGAAAGATATAAAGAAGGAATTCTTTTTACCACATCAGAGGCATGATTCTTTGGTAGAGTTTTTGTCCAACCCTTTTCGTATATTCAAACCTTCTGGGGAGAAATTTACAGTTTTAGAGGATATAGATTTGGAGATATACAGGGGGGAATTTCTTGGAATCATGGGAAGAAATGGCTCTGGGAAATCAACACTTCTTAAGATACTTGCTGGGATATATGAGCCAACCGAGGGAAAGGTTGAGGTTAACGGGAAGATAGTTCCTTTCCTAGAGTTAGGGGTGGGTTTTAACAGAGAATTGAGTGGTAGGGAGAATGTTTTCTTAAATGGGATTATATTAGGTATGCCTAGAGAGTTTCTAAAGGAGAAGTACAACGAGATTGTTGCTTTTTCAGAGCTAGAAAAGTTTATGGATATGCCACTAAAGAATTATTCTTCGGGGATGCAAGTGAGATTAGCATTTTCAATTGCAATTATGGCGGATGCTGACATATATGTGTTAGATGAAGTCCTAGCAGTAGGCGATACTGCTTTTCAGAAGAAGTGTTTTGATATTTTTAGGAGCTATAAGGAGCAAGGGAAAACGATAATTTTAGTTACCCATGCTGCTCCTTCAGTCCAGCAATTTTGCGATAGGGCTGTTTTTTTGAAAGATGGTTTGTTACAGGTTAAAGGTTCCCCTGAAGAGGTTATACAGGCGTATGAGAGGGGTTAAGGTTTAGGTATTGGTATCAATTCAAGTATTCTGTTTGTGTTTGTTGTAACGACAGAGACGAGCGTCTTTATATCCCAACGCATAGCTTGAATGCTTTTTACTCTAGTTTACTCCTATACCCTTAGTTTACTACAGCCCTCTCTAAAAGTTGTTTTAATGGTATAATCCTTCTTATATGTCAACCGAGATAGAAAAACCTCAAGACAACAATATGGAATATATCCAACCTACAACCGACCAAATACTTAATACCTCAACACTCCTTTGCCAAGAAGATCAGATAGACCCATCTATACTAGAACAATCCCTCAAAACCTTTGGAGATAACTATGAAGATATAGAGGAGTTAGCATTATTAGGTCATGTCATACCCCTAGTAGCCCAAAACCCCACAACCCCTGTAAAAGACCTAGAACTTAGTCCAAACATAACAAAGGAAGAACTACTAAAAGCATATAAATGGATACAATCTAGTAATATGTTAAAAACCGTAATGACAAGCCATTACTATCCTGACTATATGATGATTCGCTATGCCCAAACATTTTTAGGAGATTTGGCCAAAGACCCCCAATACCTCAAAGACGTTATTGAACACAAACCCCTTACTCCAAAAAGATTAGAGGTACATGTAACAAATGGAACATGCAATTACAGATGCTCTATGTGCCTATGGCATGTAGATAACCAAGCAAAAT
>DCUE01000002.1 GCA_002328465.1 Candidatus Dojkabacteria bacterium UBA2222 | reverse complement strand
CACTAACAGTAATACTAGTAACAGAGGTACTTCCAGCATTTCTAACAAAAGTAAAAGCACCACCAATATATTCATCAGAGCTACCCTGTTGAAGTGTAGATACTTGGGTACCAGTAGTACCTACTGTAATATTTGGAGGTGTAACATCTAAGTTAAAGTTATCAACCCAAGCTAACGCATCTGCATTGTTACTATTCCCATTCCTAGTATACATAGATATCTGTATTGAATATGTACCAGTAGTAGTAAAGTATGAAGAAATATTATAGTTGGAAACTTGTTGCCATGCAGTTCTTGCTCCAACGGGAGGTATTGTAGTATCAGTCCATACAGTATTAGTTGCTCCAGACGTTATATTAATATCTATCTGATTATTCGCACAATTAGCATCTATACACTGTTTAGCCCAGTAAAAGTTAAGGTTTACAGTACTGCCTCCGATAATGGTGGCAGAGATTGTTTGAGTAGCTGTCCCTGTAATAGTTTTATTTCTACCAACTACGCTCTCTACCTGTAGGGATCCAGCACTATCCTGAAATATTGTAGAGTTATATACAGTAGATACTAGTGTCCACCCAGTACTTCCTCCAGTAAAACTAGGATTCGTTAATACATTTGCGGCCTTAATAGGGAGGGAGAAAAAGAAGAATAGAGAGAAGGTAAGTACAAAACAAGTTAGTAGAAAAAATATTCTTTTAAAAATCCAATTCATATGGATATTATAATGGAAAGTTCAATTAAGAGAAACTATTCTAATATTTCATTAATGTATTTAATAGAATATTTACAGAAATCAAAGAAAAGTGTATCATATCTTACTTTTATGCTTGAACAATTAGAAAAACCAAGCCCAACACAACTTGATACACAGTATCCAATTGAAAGTGTATATCAAAATTTAGAATTAGAATATCCAAATCTGTATCGCAATATATGTGTAGAAAGAGAAGCAAGTAAACCTTCTGTTGTACTCCTTACTGGTTTGTCTGGAAGTGGAAAAGATTGTGTATTACAACCACTTCTTGATTCAAAAGAGGCATATCATGTTGTAACAGCTACATCCAGGGAGAGAAGGGTTGTTAAAAATGAACCAGAGACAGCATATGTTTGGATGAGAAAAAGAAAGAAATCTGAAACAGAAGAACAGTATTTTGGAAATCTTAGAAATGAGTATTCTCTAATTGAAAATGACTATCACTATGGTAACCTTTATGGGTTACCACTAAGTGCCCTAACAAAAAGTGGGGAAGGTATTCCAGTTATTAGAACAGATATTAAGGGTGTAATTACTTTAACAGATCTCTTACCCTCATATGGTTTCCAAACAGTTTCTATTGGTGTTTTACCTGATTCTTGGATTCAGGTATATCGAGCAATACTTGAAAGAGGTGATGATGTTGATGATGCAAGGCAAAGACTGTGTGAAGATTTTAATAATATGGAACTGTATGTAAGAAATGTAAATTACTTCTTACATAATTCAAGAGAAGCCGATATAGATGGATGTTGTGGATTGGATATATCCATTGATGCTCTTAGGTATCTGATTAAGAGATACTCAAGTTAAGCAGCAGTTGATTCAGTACTTTCCTGTTCTAATATCTGATTATGTGCTAAATCAAGAAGTAACTCCTCAGAGATACCTAAGTGTTTAGCATTTTTTGAAAGTCCATCAACAAAAGACTCTTCTGAGAGTTTCCCCTCTCTAAGAAATCTTAATACTCTCGCAGTTGATTCTACTGTGCATAGGAATCTTTGATCTTCATCTACGTGTCCTAAATTAACTTCAGAAGTTATCTTCTCTGGGCACCATTCCATTTCTCCCCTTCGATTCATTATCATTGGTGACATATGTAAAAGTTCTAATATATTAAAAAGAAAGTCATTATAGCATTCTTGGTACTTTCTTTCAAACAAGTTACTTTGTAATATTTATTTAAGAAAATAGTGGAGACCTACATATTAAGCTGATAGAATCTAAGATATGAAAAAAGTAAATTTAAAAGAGTGTAAGAGAAAGGTACAAGATGCCAAAGCATTCCTCTTTGATTTTGACGGTACATTGGTTAATCTAGACAAATTAAATGTAGATGCCTTTGCATTGGTGTTTAAAGAGATGTTCAATTTAGATTTCTCAAGAGAAGAATTTATGAAATATATTTCAGGGAGAGGTTCTAAGAATGGATTAGTTGAGTTCTTAGGGAAAAGTGGAATAAAGGATTTCTCTTCTGAAGAAATTAATACCCACTTCTATATACATAAAAAGAGATTAATAGAGGAGCAGCTCAACAATGAAATATATTTATTACCTGGAATAGTGGAATTCTTGAAATACTTAAAAGAAAATGACAAAAGGATGATAATAGTTACATCTTCAAGAGAGGAGCACGTTAAGAAGATGCTTACACATTTTAAGGTATATGAGTATTTTGAAAAGGTGTTTGATAGATTTGCTGTAGTAAGGGGTAAACCCGCTCCAGAGGCATTTCTGAAAGGGATTGAATATCTTGGGTGTACAAATGAAGAGTGTATTGCCTTCGAGGATTCTTTCTACGGTTTACAATCTGCAAAGGGTGCGGGATTGTTTACAGTAGGGGTTCTTAATAGGGGTTGGAATGAAGATTTTGTATACCAATTATCCGATTTTGTTATTCAAGATTACAAAGAATTAATCTCTTGATTTCATTGTTAATATGAACAAAAGTGCTTATATAATAACATTTACCCCATACTTCAAAAACATTTTAAAAGCTGAGTTAACTGATTTAGATAAGAGCGTGTATTTTGACAAAGATATCTCAGATAGTATTGCATTAATTAATAGCAAAAAGTCATTTAGTAAAGTATTTGATTTATATAAAAAAAATACCCCAATCTTTGTTAAACATATTATGCCTGTAATGAGAACAGGAAAGATTACAGGGACATTAGAATCTGATAGAGATATTTTATTAAATGGTATAAGGGAGATAGTTGAGATGGCGAAGGGAAGTAAGTTTTCTGTTCAATGTAGAATTGTAGACGCCAATTTATCTTACTCTTCAAAAGATTTGGAGGTTTATATTGGGAATATGTACTTCAATGAGGGATATATACCTTCTTTTTCTGATAAGGAAATACTTAATGAGGATATATTTGTAATATCAGTTCTCATAAACAAATTTGATTACTATATTGGGTTCTCTAAGAGTAGTGACAATCTTAATTTCCAAAGTGATGAGCATAGGATATGTTCAAGAACAGGAAGGGAAATTTCTAGAGCAGAGAACAAATTAAAAGAAGCATTAGCAGTATTTAAGATGGAATTGAGAAAAGATGGTAGTGCACTTGATTTAGGTGCTTCTCCCGGTGGATGGACAAAGGTTTTGGTTGATTATGGATATAAAGTGACATCTGTAGATCCTGGGATGTTGGATATATCTTTACAAGATAATCCCAATATTACACATTTGAAATGTAAGATTGAAGATTTGAAATTCAAAGAGAGTTTCGATTTGATTGTAAATGATATGAATATAGATCCTCAAATAACAGGAGACATTATGAATAGCCTATCTGAAGCATTAAAAGAGAAGGGATATGCAATTGTTACACTTAAGCTTCCGATTCGTCCAAGAGAGAGTGTAAAGGAGGCTACCAAAATCTTGAATATGAAGTACGATGTTTTAAAGATAAGGAGTCTATTTCATAATAGACAGGAGGTAACAGCTCTTCTTAGAAAGAAATAATTTGATATTACTCCTTCTTAGCTTTCTTTACTGCTTTTGTTTTCTTAACAACTTCCTTCTTTGCTTTTTTTACAACCTCTTTCTTAACAGTTTCTTTCTTTTCAGCCTTAGGTTCGCAGTTACAAGGTTCACATTTAGATTCTAAAGCTGCAATAACTTGATCTAATTTTCTGATAATAAGTTCTAACTGCTCACTTTGCTTGTTATTACCCCCACCACTGCTATTTCCATCATGTGTATTACCTCTGTTCTCAAAACATTTACTACAGTAGATAGGTTTGTCTGAGCTAGGATTGAAAGGAACCTGACAATCTTTACCACAATCATCACATACTGCAGAAAACATCTCTTTATTCCCTCTATCACCCCTATCTCTTGATCCACCAAAACTTCTTCTGCTGTCATCTCTTCTTTCAAATCTATCGGAACTTCCTCCACCCTGTTTTTCAAAACAGTTGCTACAGTAGATTGGTTTATCTCCTGATGGTCTGAATGGTACTTGGCAATCTTTACCACATTTATCACAAACTGCTGGAAACATCTCAGCTCTTCTTCCAGAATCTCTTCCACTAGGTCTTCTACTACTATTTCTATCAAATCTTCCCATTTTTATAATTAATAAGTTTAAAACGGCTTTACACTATATCTCATTTAGACTGAGATAACAAGAAAATCTTTATTATGGGTAAATTGAAATACATATTACCTTCTAGTTCCTCCCCATTCTGTTACTACAAATCCATTTCTTTCTGTAGTTTTAATTTCTTGGATTGGAATACTTTCCTTTTCGAATAATCTGTCATAAATCATAAATAATCGTATTTCTGTATCAGGAGAAGGATTTATAACAAGATTAGCGATTGTATCAACGGCTTCATTCTGTAAGAATGAGATTCTAAAGTAGGGGGTATATTCACTTACCATTGTTGGAATCCAATACTCTTTAAAATCTTTTATTTCTTTATGATTGAATCCTGCTTTTGTAAGAATTAGGTCGAAGAATATATTTAAGTTTTCATATTTAACAACAAAACCACTCTGCATATCAGGAAGATAATCACTCTTTGATTCCCACCATAGATACTCATAACTATTTCCAGATCTATCCTTAATCACACCATTTTTGTTAGCAGTAACTTCCCATATGTCATTGTACTTAGGATATGTAAATGTTAGATATCCTGTTGTAGGTATTACTTTAACAGTAATATCTGTTTCTTGCTCAGGATAAAGGTAAACTATTGGCTTTGCACAACCACCCCTTATTACAAATCTCGAGTTATAGAACATTATCATTCTCCCAGTCTCATCTTCCCAGAAAATAATGGGATGCAATGTTACAAACTCTTCATATGTTAATTTTGGTTTACCAGAATCCTTCTCATCATCGGCATAGATATATTGCAAATAATCTTCGTCATATGTTTTTCTTAGATTAGTATTCCCTGTATCAATATATTCATATATGGGTTCTTTGTTGCCAATTCTATATCCAGTTATTTTTAATTCAGACTTATCAACACCTGAACTTCTTAATTCATAAAGACCACAGCCATCATACCCATAATCAAAATTGTATATATTTTCGCTATTATCACTCCATATAATTGGATATGGTTCGTCATATCCTATATCAACTGCAATAGAGGGAATGAAAACTAAAAATACGAAGAAATTTTCTCTATCTTTAATATAGTAAGAATCAGGGTCTTCCTTACTAACATATATCTTTATTCCTTTATATGTATCAAAGGGTTCTACATCAACTTGAGAACCGTAATATGTTGTTGTATGACCTACAGTAAAGAAGAGGTTGTTATTACTCTTAAAATGTCCAATATCATCTAAATCTTCTGGCAATATACTAGTTTGTAAAACAGGGGAATACTCAACATTGTATTTCAAATCTTTGTTCAGAGTAACTCCATATGTATCACTCAGATCCTCAAATAGATAGAAATTGGTATATGTCTTATCCGCCAAGAAACGTAGTACTTGTGTATATTCCCCCCAATCTTCATCATCAACCTCTATTGTAACCACCAAGTATTTAAGACCTAAAAATGATTTTGGAAGAGACGAAGAGTAAAGTACCGAGCCAACCTCCCTTATTACACAATCTGTACATATCTGAGGAACTTTGATAGGTTCTGTGTATTGGGAATAGAAATCAATCTCAACTGGGACTTCCACTTTCTCAGAAATTTCTTCAGTTGGCTGACAATCAAGACTCTGTCTCTTGGAATCCAATTCTTCTCCAAGAGAGTTAAGTTCTCCTTTTAATCTTTCAATATCAGTTTTATAAGATATTTGACTATCAATATCTACATAATAGGTAAATATGAAAGCAAGGAAAAAATTAACAACAAAAAGAAGAAGGAGTACAATTGCAACCTTTCCTAAGGTTATTTTACCTTTCTTTTTATCAACATTTTTAATTTCCTGTTTTATCTCTTCCATATTTATATGATTTCTATGTAATACTCTTTAGAGATTAGGTCCTTGTATTGAATAACACTTGGGTAAAGAAGATATTCTGTACTAGCCTCATCTTTAACAATATAGAAAAGAGGAATATCTCGATGGCTAACATATTCAATATATGTATTGGAATCCTTTGTTAGTTCAATCCTATACAGTTTCATCTTATCTCCATTGATATCTATTGTATTTGAATCACTTTGGGTAACAGTTCCTACCTCGTATACTTTTGAATGACCAGGGAAAGGGTTAAAGGGGGTAGAGATTTCAAGAGAACCGGCATATCTATCTACTTCTATACTTATAACAGGGGAATCATTTTGGGGTAATAATTCTGATATTTGACAGTATCTGTCTAAATATTTAAGTTCAATTTCATTTTTCCACACCTCTATTTCTAGTTCTTCTTTTTCCTGTTTTTCTTTCTGAGATGTCTCAGGATCAATTTGGAAATATGTGAATACATATCCTGCATTTAGAATGGATAATCCTAGTGTGAGGGAAAAGAGAATTGCTGTGATAATAACAAGAAGTAATCTTTTAATTTTCTCTTTCATATCTCCATATTATATTGCGTAAATACTTTTGGCAATATGAAAGAGTAAAAATTTTTAGAAAATATTAAACAAATGTAAGGGCATATCCCTTTTTACCTGCTCTACCAGTTCTTCCAATTCTATGAATGTAATCATCATAGTTTTGTGGAATATCGTAGTTTATAACATGGCTAATATTGTTAATGTCTAATCCTCTTGATGCTACATCTGTAGCTATTAATATATTAAGGTAATCTTTTTTAAAAGCCTCGATTATACGTGTTCTTTGTGTTTGTCTTTTATCTCCATGTAAGGAGTTTACCTTAATACCTTTATCTAAAAGTTTATGAGAAAGAT
>DCUE01000064.1 GCA_002328465.1 Candidatus Dojkabacteria bacterium UBA2222 | reverse complement strand
GTCTACCTATATACTATATTCCTAAATCTAATCTCTTACTGCTACATAATATTTCTTAACAACAGAATCCTCTTTTACAATCTTCTCCCAATCTTTATACACTTCCGATACCCTTATCATTTTGCCCCCATCTAAACAAATCGGGTTTATTGCTCTAGATTTACAATATATTATCTCTTCGTAGTTATCCTTGTCTTCATAGAATAGCTCACTACTGTTCATCCTTTTCCAATATTTTTCCAATACCCTGTCCTTTCCCACATATTTCAGACATTTATCTAAGACATATTGATCATACTCTTCTAAATCCTCTGTACAAATATATTGCTTTTCTAAAGAATGTTTTATAAAGTCTTTTATACTTTTAAACATAATAGCACTTTGAAAACCTGAATAAAGATTATCATTTATCTCTTTAAAATAATTGGAATATTTATAACCAATATCAACATCATCAAAATACCATACGTTTTTATCATCCACTTTTAGATGGCTCAGTACGTTATTCGCTTTAGATTTACCATCCTTAAGAAAGAGCATAATATCCCGAATAGAATATTCTATTCTATCTGCACATATACTAGGTAAAGAGGTTTCTAAAAGAGAGAAGTTCTCTTCATTTGCAATATATTTCACGTTATAACCATATTTATTTAATACTCTTGGAATATCTGACCTCTCTAAAAACCTTTCTTTACTCCTATCCTGTAAATCTTGTTTACCAATATCACCTTCTTCTAATATATAGTCTATGGCATGGGAGAATGCATAATGAGAGATATCATGTATAAGACCTGCCATCTGTTCCTCTAATGATCCTCCATACTTTCTAATTAGCAAGAATACTCCAACTGAATGGTCAAACCTATTTCTAGAATGGGAAAAGAAACCCTTTGAGTATCCAGCCTGATCTATGTTTTTTAGTCTTTGAATGGCTTGTGAGTTTAATAATTCTATTAATACTTCATCTTTTATTTCAAAATCTCCAAATACTTTATCTTGAATAATCATTGCTTATTTTAACATAATTACCTAAATATTAATCTTGAAACTCTCTTAACGGATATTAATAGAAAATTTGTTTCAGACGTGTATGTCTCACCATTATTGAGCCGTCCCAACAAGACTCGTCTACTATCTTTTAAAACCCCTATGGGAATTGATTATTAAGACCTCTTGATTCGAAGATAAAATCCTTTTATAGTAGGCTGGAACACATATGACTTAATGTCTTAATCCTAATTTCTCAAACATATTATTACTATTTTCCTCTTTCTTAGTTTCATTCTCCCCTTTAAATACTGGAAGAGTGAATACAAACTCACTCCCTACATTTGGTTCACTATTAACCAATATCTTACCACCCATAAGTTCTATAAGTTTAAATGTAACATATAGACCTAATCCTGTTCCTCCAGGTCTTACAATATCTAAACGCTTATTACTTTCTAAATAATTACCTACTCTGTGGAATTTTTGTCCTAGCTTTGGGATTTCTTCTTTTGGTATACCCTTTCCTGTATCTTTAATACTCACAGTAACATATTTTTTATCATATAAACCCTTTACTGTAACAGTACCCTTGTCAGTATATTTAATAGCATTATCTATGAGGTTGTTTAATATCTCTACAGTCCTAGCCTTATCTGCATATACATCTGGTGTATTAAAATCAACTATCTTTTCTATCTTTATACCCTTCTTTTTAGCTTCCTCCTCATAACCGTGTAAGGCCATTTCAATCTCATTTTTTATATTGATTCTTTCCTTGTTAATTTCAATCTCTGTTCCTTCTAATTTTGCACTGCTCAATAATGTATTTATTAATTTAATCTCGTTTTCAATAGCCTCCTTTATTCTTTCTACATATTTTTTAAACTCTTGCGGATTACTATCTATATACTTTTCTAGCATATCTATATTAAGTTTTACAATTGTAGCTGGAGTCCTTAATTCATGCCCCATTATATCTATCATATCGCTTTCTTTCCTTCTTGCTTCCTCTAACTGCTGTACCTTTATCTGTAACTCTTCTGTTTGTTCATTTACTCTTTGCTGTAATGTTTGATTAAAAGTTTGAAGTTGTTGATACAGTAATGCTCTATTAATCGAATTATGAAGATGAGAGTAAATCTTTTCTAACAGAAGTAACTCAGAAGATCTAAAGAGTTCTTTATTAGGCAAATCTTTTATTAAAAACAAACCCATTATTTTGTTTCCTGCAATAATTGGATATATTATTTGTATCTTTTCAATCTCCAATATCTGTAAAATCCCAACTAACTGCCTAGAACTTAAAGGATCTCTATTTCTAATATATTCCAATTCTGCCCTAACCAAAGGCTTTATTTCTTTTGTAGTGTCTCTCCAATATCTTGGAACTTCTATTAGTATTTTTTCTAAATTCTTTAATTCCCATTCTCCTTTTGAAAATCCATATGACTTTTTATTTGCATCATCATAAATTAATAGTTTTAAAGTTTTTACAGAAGTTTTCTCTGTAATATATTTTAATGCATTTTTAGACAACCCTTCTAAATCTGTTCGACCACTAATACTAAACGAAAAGCTTTTTACAGAATTCTCTAATATATCCTTTTCTGAAAGGAATAGTTTATTAGATAGTATTTCTATAAATTTTATAAAAGCCGCGACAAGTAATACTAAAACAGAATATATTACAAAATCCTTCCAAAGTAAGAACTCAGAAGTGAATTGTTTAATATTTGAAACTACTAAGACTAAGATAACTGAAGGTAAAAGATAAAGGGATACTGCTCTTAATAACTCTCTTATTAGTATTGAGAATCTCACAAATTTTGTTTGTGTTAAACCATATGAAATGATTATGTTTGATATTGAGAATATTACTGGCCCAACCCAAATATATTTATATATACCCCAAATTGGAAGAATTATATTTGCAGGAAATGAACCAATTGTCGTTAATACCGTACCAATGATTAAATATTTATGTTGTTCTTTTTCTATAAAAGAAAGTACCTTATATTGCTTAAGTACATGCAACAGATTCCCAGAGAAGGTGAATACTAACCATACTATCCAAATATAGTAGAAGAAACCGATATTTGCATAATTCTCTTTACCAATATTTATCGAGGTAATAAAAAAATCCGAAAAGAGAACTGAATACGAAATAGCTAATCCTCCTAAAACAAGTATTGAATAAGTTAATGTTTTTACTTTTCTCTTTTGCAAATAGTTGCTCGTAAAGGCAAAATGCAAAATGCCAATAACTACAGAAGAAAGGTAAATAACTTTTACCCAAAGGTTTCCAATATCATATGTATTAGCAGCTAAAAAAGTTACTGCACTTATTGACCAAATTGGTCCTGTTATAATTGAAAGGAGAAGAAGATAGGAGTATGCTTTTTTCTCTTTCTCTCTGTAATAGGTTAAGAAGGGACCAATACAAGATAGAAATCCTAATATTATTATCAACCAATAAAAGACACTATAATTCACCATTTTGTTTGGCAGTATTTAATTCTAATATTCTTGTTAAACTAATTTCTTCTTGTTCATATGATGGGATATACTCTAATCGTGCATTAGGATAAAGCTCCTTAAGTACTCTTCCTGACTCCCTTAAATCAATTTTAATTTTAGGAGAAAGAGTTTTAGTTAATGCAGCAGCAGCTTTAGCACCATTTAAATAATCCCAAAATAGAGGCCTGTCTTCCTTAAATAGAATCTGCAATATGTTGTATTGAAGAGATGTTGATGCAGAGAACATTTGCTTTATACTCACTCGATCCTCTGTTGTCCCATCCTCTTTTTTTCTATTACCTTTCTTAATATCGTAAATATTATCTTTGTGTTTTCTGTATATTTCTGGATGATTACCAAATGCTATTGTAGAAAGCATTTTGAATTTTGATAGATCTATCTCAGTTTTAGGATCTAATGTACAGATGTGTATTAACCCATTCTCGAGTAAACTATTAGGTGATTTTTCTAGTATTGTAGAATTCTCAGGAAGGTAATTTAGTCCACTATCAGAAACTATCATTTGGTATTTGGTGTTTGATTCCTTTTGTGAAAAATGCATTGCTGTATCAAAATATATTGTTACCCCATTAAAATCAGATTCTTTAGATGAAGAATCTAAAACTACCCTTACTGGAATTCCAATAGAAGAGAGAAAACCAGCTGAGCAAGCTACAGACTGTATTGCATTATCTACTGTATGAATCTGAACGTCTTTGCCTGTTCTTTCCAAAGACATGTACAAAAGTGCTGTATTAATTCCAGCTCCAGTACAGTACTCTTTTACTCTGATTATTTTCTCTTCATCAAAATTCTCCTCTATGTGTTCTCTTGCCCTAGTTGCCATTATTCGGCTCATCCGGAAGGATTCAAAGGCAAGTAGTTTACCCAAAATACCCGAAATATGGGCTTCTTTCCAAGAGTATTCTCTTCCTTGATCAGAGTCCACATCTCCTAAGATTTCTTCTAACTCTTTTGCTATTGGAACTATTACTTTACTTGAAATAACTTCCAATGTTCTCGGAGAGAAACAAAAGGGTTTGTCCCTATCAATATCTGCCAATTCTTCAGAGTCAGAATATTTGTCTAGAAGTCGTAGAAATATCGGCTCAAAATATGCCTGATGCAACTTTATCTCCGCAAAAACCTCTTCTTCAATATTAACAGAAAAACCAAAGTCATCCTTTTTTAGATATTTTAAATCTAAAATATCTTCTGTATTAGTCGAATTAGGAATCTCATCAACAAAATTTGAATCTTCTAAAACATTCTCTAATATTTCACCAGAAGGTTGTTCATTATCCAAAGAAGACTCATCTGAAACTTTTTTTTCATTAATCTCCACTTCTGAGATAGGGGGATTAGGGTCTATTAAGTTTGCGCTCTCAATGTCTTGTTCAGAACTAAAATCATCAAGAATTTTTTCTACCATTTTAATCCTAAACTATCTTAAATATTCATTAATTATATATTAGAAAAATGTATCATGCAAAGCACCATTTTTATACTGTCTCTTTTGTCTCATTCTCATTTTACACAGGTTCCAGACCAATATATTCCAACAACACCTGACCATTACTTTGCAATATTCTTATGAGCTATTGTTAAATACATGAAATATTTATTAATATCCTCATCCGTAGAATTATACTTATTCTCGTATTTAAAATAATCTACCCATATCTCTCTCATTCTGGTAAGTTCTCTATATTGAGGTAAAGTCAACTTAGATTCTTTTGACAAATCAAAAAGTTCAAGAGATCTAATAAATGCCATTTGTGCATACTCTTTGTTATTCTTCTTCCTCCAATTAATAGCTCTATATACTTCGCTACCTATATTAGCCATTTGTTCTAAATATGGTTTACTTTGCCAACAACCTTGTGATTGTTTTTTGTGTTGAATACTACTCATTAATCAGAAATTTTAGAATTAACTATATCTAAAATCTTTTTCTGAATCTCTTCGCTATCTACCCCTCTTGAGTTATTATTTTGAGACGGTCTTAAATTTATCATTGAGTCAAACTCTATCCTCTCTTCTTTTCCTAAATCAGGATATATATTAATACCCCAAAGATTTTCTTGTTTAGAACCTAATTGAAGTAAATATGCTTCTTGGTCAGAGTGTAATTCTGCATCAACAACTAAAACATGCGTTTGAACATCAACAACTGCTTTAACTAAATTACCAAACATTTTAGATGACATCTCCTTTAGTTCTTTAATACTAATATTGTTTTCTACAGTTTTCATATTTTTATTATATCAAGAATTAGATACTCTTTCTTCCCTTTCTATACTGTCTCTTTTATCTCATTCTCATTTTGATATAGGTTCTAGACGTGTATGTCCTGCCATTCTCAACATGTCTAAACAAGGCCCATTCACTAAATGATAAAACCCTTATGGGGGTTAAAGATTAGAACAATGTGAAAAATCTTAATGGACTTTTGAAATATACTGCCCATCCTCTCTGTCAGAAACCCTATACCCTCTTTTAAACAATTCCTCTCTTAATTCATCCGATTCTTTCCAATTCTTCTGTTTTCTAGCTTTCTCTCTCTCTTCAATAATTCTTTTAATATCTTCCTCCTTTATTTCTGACGAATGAACTTCATCTCCATTTTCAATTTTTTGTAATACTGCTTTTTTCAAATCTAATCCCAAGACTCTATCAAACTCAAATGCGGTAGCAACTATATCTTCCGGCTTTAAATCTGATTTAACCAGTTTATTTAAAAGAGCTAGTATTCTAGGAGTATTAAAATTATCAGAAATTGATTCCTTAAAATGCTTCAGATATTCTTGGCTAAGCTCTCCTTCTTTTTGGTTATATAACTGCTTAAGTCTATTTACTACACTTAGATATACTTTCTCAGATGATTTCAACGACTCTATACTAAATCTCATAGGGGCTCTATAACTAGATGAAAGATAATACCATCTCAAAGCCATTAAATTAATATCCAACTCTTCTACCTCCTTCAAGCTTAAAGCATTACTTTTACTTTTCGACAATTTTTCTCCACTTGAGGTAAATACGAATTCGTTATGTAACCAGTACTTAACAACATGATGTCCGAAGGCACCCATATTCTGTGCTATCTCATTCGGATGGTGTAAAGATATTAAATCCGATCCTCCTGTATGAATATCTATCTGCTCACCAAGCAACTTCCAGCTCATCGCAGAACATTCTATATGCCAACCTGGGAAACCATCTCCCCACGGAGAATTCCAATGCATCATATGGTTTTTGTATTTTCCATATCTTTTCATCCACAAAACAAAATCTGCTGGATGTCTTTTGTTTGGATCCTCTTTCACATCCTCCCTTACGGCAACTTGCTTCTCTTCTAATTTTTGACCAGAGAACTCAAAATATTCTGGAAAAGTCGAGATATCAAAATACAAGGCTTGGTCTGTTTCATAAGTATGCCCATTACCCTCTATTAAAGAAATCAACTCTATCATCTCAGGGATATAGTCTGTAGCCCTAGCCCACCCTAATTCAGCCCATTCTGATTTGGATATATTTTTTACATCAATATTTTCCCTAATTGGTGAACCATCTGGATTTAAAACATTTATTTTCCTAAAACTTTCAACTACATGATGAATATATTTATCTGCAATATCCGAAGCCTTTAGATTTTCTCTCTCTGCTTGTCTCTCAATCTTATCTTCCCCGAAATCAGCATCACTAGACATATGACCTACATCAGTGAAATTTACTACTCTTTTTACATCATATCCCAAGTACCTCAAAGATCTTCCTACAACATCAAAATTTACAAGGGATCTGAGATTTCCTACATGTACAGTATTATAAACAGTGGGACCACAACTATACATGTTCACCCTTCCCTCATTATAAGGCTCAAAGTCTACTTTGTTCTTTTGGGGAGTATCATATATTTTCATAGAATCAAACTCTTTCTCCATTGGTATTATCCTTTGTTATCATATATTTCTTTTACAGTATTATAAATTAATTCAATTTTTATAACAAGCTCTGATAAACCTTGTTTTTCATAAGTACTCTTAAGTAATACTAAGGATTGCATAAATTTATATATATCATTTGTCTGCCAATATATTTGTGCTGCAGTAATTGAATCGATTGAAGATGAAATATAATCCTTTCTCATCATTTTTAAAATTGCAAGATGATATTTTGTATCAGCTATACCTTCAACATACTTACTCTCATAAGACCTCTTTAACGCTTGGTTCAGATACTTTTCTGCCGCTTGCTCTTTATTAAGGAATAATTTGTTAATTCCAATAAAAGACAAATTTGCTATTTCTCTCTTTTCATCGTGAGATTTTGAATGAATTTCCAGAGCCTTTCTATGCATTTTTATTGCCAAATCATATTTCCCCTTATGGAAGAATCTTATTCCAAGATTTCCGTATATGTTAGCTTCTGTCCTATGGAGTTTATTTTTTAGAGCTATTTCCAAAGCATTATCAAGTAATTTCTTAGATTCCCCTTCCTTACCTAAAACTCTATAGATGATTGAAAGATCCTTATTTATTTCAGCAATATATTTGGGAGAATTTTTCTTCTTTGCTTCTTCTAATGTTTTTAAAAACTTTTTCTCCGCTTTTTTAAAATCTCCGACCTTCTCATATAGATATGCCAGTTGAATATCTCTTCTATAACTCTTATCCTTTTTCTTTATTAAAAATATTTTTTTATTTATTGAAGAAAGTTTTCTTTTAGCAATCTTCCTGAAAAATTCCTGTTCGGATAAGTTAAAAAACCACACCCCTTCTAGCCAAGAGTTATAGAATCTTCGACAACCCTCGCAAGTATCTTCTACGGTTATATTAAATATCTTTTTTAATTCTCTTGAAAGAAGATGTTTTTGAATTATCTCTAGGGAAGAATCTTCAAAGAAATTACATATTGGCTTTATATATGTTGCACCCGCTCGAGAACATGGATAGAGATTTCCATGAATATCAACATACTGATAAGTAAAATCCTTTTCCTTTGCATAGACACATACCATATCTTCAGGGCAACTTTTTACAATTGATGATCCTCTACCAAAAGGGAAAACCTCTCTGTGAGAAATCTCTATTTTATTATTATCTTTCTTATATCCCTCTTTACTCTCTTGGTAGCCTAAACTCTTAAGAAGATTAACTAAGGAATTTAAATGTATATCTTTCTCCTCTTTTTTGCATATAACATCTATAAACAAATTCTCTGTAATCATTTCCAAATTACCAATAGCGTTCCCTATTCTCTGTTCATATAATGGCATATATGGAGTATACGAGATGAAATAGTTTATGTTTTTATTTTTAAGATTGTTTAAGAATTTAGGAGATTCCATCCAACCTGAGACATGAATATCTAAATTAGTATAATTCCCAAGAAGATAATCTACTATATCTGAAAGATTCTTTTTGTCATCCTCATATATAAAAGGATCTCCTCCTGTTATCGAGCTAATTTGAAATTCAAAATCATTATCTCTAGCTAATATATTTACTTCTTTAATCTTTTTGTTAATTATTTTTAAATTTTCAAAGGATAACGAATCCCCAGTATCCTTGCATGCTAAATAACAGTGTGCACAATTACCTTTACATTTTTTTGTTACTTCTATTGTTATTCTGACAGAATGCATACTTTTTATATAAGATATTTTAACATCCAACCCAACACTGAGGATCACTTCCAAACAAATCTCCGCCTGTTCCTAATGCCGCCGCTCTACATCCACCACATATGTTCTTGTTCAAACAATTCTTACAAGATCCCGTTAGATTTCCCCTATCACGGAGTTTATTAAGAATTTGAGAATTTTCCCAAACATCCTTTAAATTATCTTCATATATACTTCCTACTTTTATAGGTATAAATCCACATGGTGTNNCCATCTCCATACTTCAATGCTTTTTCTCTTAATTCTGGATCCATTACAATTCTATGTGGTTCTCCTCCAAGAGCAACTCTTTTGTCTTCTTTTCGTACTTTATTTATCAAAATGAAAAGTTTAAGATATTCTTCTTTTGATATACTTTGGTCAAAATTCTTCCCAAACCCTGTTTTTATAAATCTTCTGAAATTAAGAAATTCCAAGTCTTTCTTAAGAAAAAACTCTATAGCATATTCAATCTCACTATAATTATATTTCATGACAGTATAATTTACAGCCATTGGAATCCCCATTTCGAGTCCTAAATCAAGATTCTCCAAAGATATCTTAAAGTTCCCCTCACCTCTAATATAATCATGTGTTTCTGGGGTTGCCCCATCAAAGCTAATTACAATTTTATTAAGATTCAATTCTTTCAACTTCTTGAAGATTTCTTCATTTAACAAAGTCCCGTTTGTTGTTATCTCAAGATAAAAATCTTTTTTCTTAATATATCTGATTATTTCAAAAATTTCTGGATGCGTTAATAGCTCGCCTCCTGAGAGGTGAATCATTGTAGTTCCAAGATTTTCTAGATTATTAATCAACTCAAAAAAATCTTCCTTCATAATCCTTTTATCACCTTTCCTAGCATAACAATGCTTACATCTTAAATTGCATTCATTTGTAACATGTATTAGAACTAATATCGGTATAAATTCCACTTACTCTTCTTTATAAATTATTTATCTTTAAAATTCTTAAAATATTATTCTCTGTAATATTCTTTATTGTTTCCTCTTTAAGATTACTCTCTAATAATATTTTACTTTCCTTATAAATACTAGAAACTGGGTAATCACTTCCATAAACTATTTTCCTTTCATTAACAATCTCTACAATTTTTCTATAAAGAGATTGGGTATCTTTTATATTCCCTAAAAAATTTGTATCAAACAGTAGTTCAGGAAATCTTTTTATAGCATTAAACATTATACTCGCAGGACTGGTATCAATATACAGATTATTTAAATTATTAACTGCAAGGAAAACTTCTTTACTAAATTTTGCAAAATGGGAGATTACAATATCTCCTGAATATTTCGATGCGAAAGATACTGTTTTTAGAGGGTCTGCAACAGGATCTTTCCCCGAATGTATAAAGATAGCAAGGTTTGAATCAAATTTCTCTATCTCTAATATCTCCCTATTTGATAAAGACGGCTGTAATTTATAACCAAAGAAGCTCCCCTTATACTTAGTTTCAAAGTATTTAATCTCCTCCTCTATGATTTCAGGTATTAATGGGAGGAAGACAATTGGGAAGAATTCCCTATCTCTCCTATCAACTTCAGTTATCAATTCTTCATTTAACTTTCTATACGGATTCTCTCCAAAATAAACAATTTGCTTACAGTTTAAACACACAACCCTTATCTTATTAGTCGATTTAACATACTCGAAGCGAACTTTATGGTTGTTGTCTTGTTTACAAAATATTGCTTTTATTGCTGGATTAACAATAACTACAGCGTGTTTAATCTTGCTTGAAATCATTTCTCTCTGACAGCTTGAAAGAGTATAATCCTTTTTATTGGAATAGCATTTCGAGTTTAAAATCACGCTAACGTGGGAATCTATCATATATCTAGATATTTACATAAAGGATCTTCCGCCAGAATATCACCATATTCGTTATATGCAGCAGCCCTACACCCTCCACATATTGAAATGTTTTTACAATTTGAGCATTTACCATTAAAATGTCTTTCTCGTATTTTTTCCAAAACCTCATTTCCTCTCCATATCTCAATCAAAGAGTCTTTTCTTATATTACCAAAGTTGTATGGTATTTTTGTACAAATTGTAATATCTCCTGTGGAGGTAACAGAGAGAATGTTAATTCCAGCTAAACATCCTGCAAGAGATTTCCCACTAAAAGATCCAATCTCACATGTATAAATCGGATCTTTATACAAAACTTTCTTATACTTATTTTTACTTAATATTGCTTTTAATTTTGAATACTCCTCTTCTGCAAAATATATGGAACTATTCTTACTTCTCCCGACATTAATTAAACGCTTAATATTCAAAGGAAGCTTTCTTGTTTTGCAAAAAGCTATCATTTCTTCAAGATAGTCAATATTTTCATTGCATACAGTAATTGATATGCTTAATGGGATATTATTACTGATCAAAAGATTAATTGCTTTTTCAGTTTTATCAAATGCTCCACTTACCCCCCTGAAAGAATCGTGTAAAGAAGCGCTAGGATAGTCTACACTTATATTTACTTTTTCCACAGAATCCTTAATCAGTTGTAAATGATCTTCCTTTAATAATGTTCCGTTTGTTGCTAAAAAATTCTTTATACCCAAAGACTTACTAAATTTCATTAATTCAAAAATATCCTTTCTTAAAAGTGGTTCTCCACCCGTAAAAAGCATATACTTTAATCCTAAGGATTTTGCATCTTTTATCATTTCTTTGGCTTCTTTAGTACTCAGCTCTTTATCACTATTTATTCCAGCATTGGCATAACAATGTTTACATTTCAAATTACACAAATTAGTACTATTCCAGGTTAGATAAAAAAGAGAGGGTTCTGAATCGCTTTCTTTCCAACACATTGGATCTTCTTCATTAATATCTTGATACTTCCCATATGCAGATGCCCTACATCCACCACAAACTAATTTATAATCACAGATACCACATTTTCCCTTTAATTTATCTCTGTTTGTTACTTCTTTTATCACAGAAGACTTATCTAAAACATCTTTTAAGCTATTTGCATATATGTTTCCACATTTTATTGGAAGCTTTGAACATGGATAGATATCCCCATCATACTTTATGTAAAGTAATGCCTTCCCTGCAATACAACCTGTAAATCTTGTAAAATCAATCTCTTCTGGATTTTTATATAAAACTCTTAAGGGATCACAATGTATAAAAATTCTTGATTTCCTATCTTTCCTTCTTTTATTCTCTTTGATTGCGAAATCATACAACTCTTTGTATTTCTCAGGCGATATATTGCTTAGATTATCTGCCCTCCCGGTTTCTACCATTCTTTTTATTGAGAGATCTGCATTATATTTTTTTGCAAGCTCCCAAACAAAAAAAATGTTCTGATAATTTTCCTCCTGTATAGTAGGAGTTAAGGTAACATCTATATCATTATCCTTGAGATTTTTAAGAGCAGTTATAGTTTTTTTATATGCTCCCTCTACCCCCCGTAGGGAATCGTTTATATCCTCAGGACCTTCAATACTTAATTGGACATTATCAATTCCCAAATCCTTGAGCTTCTTAGCAGCATCTTTATCTATGAAAGAACCATTTGTAGATAGCATTACTATACTAGCAGCCTTTTTGGCATAGGATAATATCTCATAGAAATCAGGGTGTAAAAACGGCTCACCGCCTGAAATTGCAATTATTTGAATACCAAGGGATTTTGCCTCATCGAAAATCTCTTTAATTTTCGTTAAGGGTAACTCTTTAATTGAATTTCTACCCGAACTTGAGTAACAGAACTTACAGTTGAAATTACATCTACTTGTTATACCTATAACTAATTCATAAATCCCACTACTACTCTCTTCGATTTTTGCTTCAAGATTTATCATAAAAAATAAATAGTATGGGAAAAACTTTCCTTCAGAAATCTCTCTTGTATTGATTCTCTTTTCTTAGTTATCACACATACAACTTAGCTCTACAAATTCTTTTGGAGTTAAGTTCTTTTTCTTCTTTGATTTAAGAGTTTTCTTTGATGTCTTAGCCATAAAGATAACCTTTAATTAAATTAGTTACTTACAACAATGTATTATACTTACCTGATAAAACAAAATCAACTATAAATACAGATATAGAACATTCAAAATCTCTTTTGTCTCATTCTCGTTTTACACAGGGTTCAGACGTATATGTCCCGCCATTATTGAGTTGTTTCTACAAGACTCGTACAAATAACAAAAAAGAGAAGGTATAAATACCTTCTCTTAAACTTGTAATAACAAATTTTTAGATTTTTTCTTCTACTAATTTGATATTGATTGCATTGATTCCTTTTGGTGTTTCTTCAACATCAAAAGTAACAACATCTCCAACTTTTAGTTTTCTAACAGCTAGATCACCTTCTAAAGAATTCTCATGATAGAATATATCTTTTTCAGCTCCCTCTTTAGTAATAAAACCAAAGCCTTTATCTGTTACAGTTTTTACAGTTCCTTGTTCCATAATAAATATGTTTATAAATTAATTAAAGCTAAAAGAGTACTAAGAAATTTGTTTTGAATTCTAAATATCTAAATAACTACAATACATTCTATCAGAGAGTGAGAACAATAGCTAATTTCCTATTTTTATTCATCCCTATGATAAATACTAAAATGATTTAAGATGTAAAGAAGTAATATTTAGAATATACTTTATATATGGAAACTAAACAGTGGTATTCAAAATTAAAGAAACCTAAATGGTCTCCCCCTTCATATCTATTTGGTCCTGTATGGTCAATACTGTATGTATTAATATTTATATCTTTTGGTTATATATTTATTAAACTATTCAAAGGAGATATATCTTTTATTATTGTATTACCCTTTATACTTAACATTCTCTTTAATATATTATTCTCTCCNNCATATTATCAATGGATATCATATATACAGATTCCATACCTATTATGGACATCATTTGCTTTTGTATTACAAGCAAGTATTACAAAGATGAATTGGGGGAGGAAGAATTAAGTAGGATATCCTTTTGACTCTACTAATCTTAATATCT
>DCUE01000075.1:5296-5490 GCA_002328465.1 Candidatus Dojkabacteria bacterium UBA2222 | reverse complement strand
CCCTATACGAAGACACCCTAATACAGTATTGGAAGATATAGAAGGAAAGGGAGGGAAACCTCCCTTTTTATTTCATATATACGAACCGATATGACATAAATACGAAACCATATGTCATACATAAGAAGTAATATGACATATATACGAACCCATATTTCATATTACATGTCATATACAAGAAGTTATATTTCATA
>DCUE01000075.1:1629-5254 GCA_002328465.1 Candidatus Dojkabacteria bacterium UBA2222 | reverse complement strand
ACTGTAACCATATTCATACTCTCTACAATCTTTTTTCAATATGACCCCCTCAATGTAATAGAGGATCCAATGTATGAGGATACCATTGAGTTATTCCCCGATTAATAACAACCCCGATATTTACAACACAGTAATCTTCACATATCATAATTAATAACTTTACTCTTTCTAATATGGAAGAAGAAAAATCTCAACCTAAGAAAATAGAAACTCATATCTCTAAACCACTTAAAAAGAAAAAAGTAATATATCCCCTACTCGCTATTCTAATAATCTCTTTAATAGGAGGAATACTTTACTTACTAGAAGAAAATAATCTCTTAATATATACAATATCCCCAACTAAACAGGAAAAGGAGAAGGAAGAAATCATTGAGGAAGAGGACAATGACCCCTCCGAAGAGTATGGGGAGTATGAAGAACCCACTATTGACTACGAAATGGGTAAAATTACTACACAATCTATTGGACTACTCTATCTAATAGAATACATCTCATATGATGACCCAAGTAATAGTGAAGTATATTTTGTCTTCAAAGATACAATTAATAGTAAGTACATAAATATCTCAGGAAATCTTTATGAAGATTCTGGAAGGGAAGATGGTGCATTTGGCTCGTATCCATTCAGACCTGTTCTAGTTAATAATGATATATACTTCCTCTTTGGACAAATGGATCCATTAACTCAAGTCGTTTTAAAAAGAATAAATATATATACTGGGACAGTAACAACAATCCCCTTACAAAATGAAAACTCTAAAAGTATTCATTCCTACTTTATTGAAGATCAAACCGTATATTATCTAACTGGAACTCCTTGTTCTTCATATATGAGTACATGTGATTTAGAATTGAAATCATACAATATGACAACTAATAAAACACAACTGTTAGCACAACATCTTACATCTAGAGATATTTTAGGACTTGATTCTACTAAAACAAAATTAATAACTGCCTATCAAGAAGGAGACGCTGGATGCGTATGGGGTTCTTTTGAACAGTATGATACTGTTTCAAAAATTAAATCTAATCTAGAAAAATTTGATTTCTGCTATGATTTAGATACAGGAGATTTAATACCCGGAGATGAGAAAGAGTTAGCAAAATTCCAAAACATCTCTAATATTGTTAAGGGTATGGGATATGCCCAATTTGTTATTCTCTCTGAAGGAAAGATAACTCTTCCGACTGAAAATGAGGTAGAACAGAACTATCTTTACGGTCAAGTGGGTTTTCGAATCAAACAGTAACGATTCTTGTATTGCATTCCTTAATATATTTAATCTACAATGTAATATGTTTGAGAAAATACATAAGGTAATCATTGGTAATGGAATAGTATCCTCTATATACAATTCCATATATACCATTGTAGAAACTCAATTTGAGAAATTCAAAGAAACACTCTCTGAAAAATCATATAACAGTATTACTGGATTAATAGATCAAATAGCTGGAATAACATTAATACTCTTAACCATATATGTCATATATTCCATATTCCATTTCTTTTACTCTTTAATAATTGATAAAAGGTTTAAACCTAAGGTATTGGTATCTGTAGCAATATCATTACCATTCTTAATAGTAATATATGTAATATATGCATACTTAAATATTACTTAAATGATAGAAAGAGAAAGACCATTCCAAGAAAAAAAACAGCTATATGTACTAATCATAGTAATGATCATTATGGTAGCTGCCCTACTGTATTTTCGCTTCATATTAGGTGGAAATGAGGATACATGGCTCTGTAAAGATGGTGTTTGGATAGAACACGGTAACCCCTCAGACCCTATGCCTACATACCCATGTGAATAGGTAAATACCCTCTTTTATGATAGAATATCCACTTGTTATGGAGTATACCCCTATTAATAAAGAAAAAATAAGAAACATAGCTATCATAGCCCATGTAGACCATGGGAAAACTACGTTAGTTGATGCCTTTATGAAACAAACTCACCTTTTTAGAGATAATCAAGATGAAATGTCTCAAACGCAAATATTAGACAGTGGAGATTTAGAAAAAGAAAAAGGAATTACAATTAAAGCTAAGAACATATCTGTTAGATACAAAGATTATAAAATAAATATAATAGATACACCTGGACACTCTGATTTTGGAGGAGAAGTAGAAAGAACCTTAAATATGGCTGATTCCTGCTTACTTTTGGTAGATGCACAAGAGGGAGTAATGCCTCAAACAAAGTTTGTACTCAAAAAAGCATTAGAAATGGAACTGTTACCTATCGTTGTAATTAATAAAATTGATAAAAAATTAGCTAATGTTCAAAAAACCACAGAAAAAATACAAGACCTATTCCTAACACTAGCTACAAATATGGATCAATTAGACTTCCCTGTATACTACGCAATTGCTAGAGAAGGAAAAGTCTTTAAAGAGTTACCTACAACAGACCTATCTACAATACAAGGAAACATATCCCCATTACTAGATGAAATCATAGAGTACTGTCCTGCACCAGAAGGATTAGAGAATGAACCATTTCAAATGCAAATTACCTCTTTAGAGTATGATGCTCACTTAGGAAGATATTTAGTTGGAAAGATTAATAGAGGAACTGTTAAAAAGAACTTACCTGTAATACTCCTTGAAAAAGAAAATAAGGTACAGGGAAGAATTAGGGAAATATTCGTTAAAGAAGGATTACAATGGATAAGCGTACAAGAGGCAGGAGCGGGAGAGATAGTTGCAATAGCAGGAATAGACTCAACAGCCATTGGAGCAACTCTGTGTGATTTAAACACACCACAAGCCCTTGAGGATATACATATTACACCACCTGCAGTTAAAGTAAGATTTGAAGCAAACACATCTCCCTTTTCTGGAAAAGAAGGAAAATATGTTACTGCTAAACAGTTAGAACAAAGATTAGAACAGGAGAAAGATTTAAACATAAGTTTAAAAATATCTAAAATCTCTGGCTCATCTTACTCTGTTGCAGGAAGAGGAGAATTACAATTAGCCATTTTAGTAGAACAGTTAAGAAGAGAAGGATATGAATTCCAACTAAGTAAACCAGAGGTTGTACTAATTGAAAAAGATGGAAAACAGCACGAACCAGTAGAAGAGTTAGTAATTGATTGTCCAACAGAGTACTTAAGTATAATTACTGAAGAGGTAAGCAGTAGGAAAGGTGAAATGATTAATATTGAATCAGAAGGATTACAAACAAGATTTACATATAGGATATTAACTAGAAATATAATAGGTTTACATAGAATATTAATGAATGCTACAAAAGGGACAGCTGTTACTAACAGTTTTGTAATTGATTATGTACCGTATACTCAACAGCCCCCACTCTTTAGAAAAGGAGTAATCGTATCCCAAGATACAGGAACAACCTTAGGATTCTCTCTAACAACAATACAAGACAGAGGACAACTCTTTGTAGGACCATCAGAGGATGTATATTCAGGTATGATTCTTGGAATAAACAATCATGAGCAAGATTTAATGGTAAACCCATGTAAAGCAAGACATAAGACTAATGTAAGAATGTTAAGAAGTGAACTTACTTTAGTAAATCTAAAACCAACAATAGCATTAACCATAGAGTATGCCCTATCCTTTATTAATGAGGATGAG
>DCUE01000075.1:0-1621 GCA_002328465.1 Candidatus Dojkabacteria bacterium UBA2222 | reverse complement strand
GCTAAACAACAAATGGGAATAGAGGAATAATTAAAGATATCTCCTCATTAAAAGCAAAACTCCTTCTAAAGTTCTAATATACTGAATACCACTCTCAGAAAGATCTAAACTTTCGTTATTAAATATCTTTTTCTGCACATCTTCCTCCCTCCATACTTTTCTTTTTAAAGAATCTAAAACAATATAATTTGAATCTAAAATACTATGAAGAAAAGTCTTACCATCAAATCTACCGTATTTTAAATACCTCTCTGCATATGTAATTGGACCATCACCATTATCAGAGAAATCTTTTTTCCATGGCAAGAAAAGTGTTGGAAAAGTCCCCTCCTTAACCTTCTTCTTCATACTTCTACCCGATGTATTTATGCTTACATCAAAGAACCTAGTCTCATCACCATATGTAAGTTTGAAATCAGCCCCCATAATATCTTCCTCACCATATGAAGGTACACAATTAAACATATTCTGTCTGCAAGCATTAAGAAAAAAAACTTCAGCTAATATCCCTTGAGGCAATCTATTTATTTCTGAATATCTTGTTGGATAGAAGCTATCTATATCCATCATATATTCTATATACACATCCCTATACCATTTCTGCTGAACCGTATCTACCCTGTATTGTGCCAATTGTAGTAGCTCTCCCTTGAGGTCTATCCAATTACTATCTAAGCCATCTGTCTCTGTTCTTTTTTCTATTATTCCTGGGTATGTTGCAAGCAAGAGCTGTTCTAGAGAAGTTATTAATCATAGTATTAGAAATGCATATAGATTTCAAGTATTAATTTACATATATATATCGTAATGATATATTGATATTAAGATATAAATTGAGTAATAAGAAATATGGCTAAGAAAGGAAAGATATATAGATGTTCTATTTGTGGGAACATTGTAGATGTATTACATGAAGGACCAGGAACATTAGTATGTTGTGGGAAAGATATGGACGAATTAGTTGAAAAGAACTCTGATGAAGGACTTGAGAAACATGTACCTAAGGTTGAAATCATTGGAGATATTGCAAAGGTAAGTGTAGGAGAGATATTTCATCCAATGGAAGAATCTCACTTCATACAGTTCATACAATTGATTGTGGATGGAAATACTCAAACTAAATATCTTAAACCAGGAGATACCCCAGTTGTTGAATTCAAACTACCAAGTGGATATACCAACATACAAGCTAGAGAGTACTGTAATCTTCACGGATTATGGATATCTGCGTAATTAGATATTACTGAAAGAATATCTTAAAAGCAAAGTACCCTATTGTTATTAGTAATGCAACAATGATTACTATTAAAACAATCACTACTGCTGTACCACCCTTCCCCTCTTTCTCTTCCTTTGATTCTTCTAAGTTAGAAACAATCTCTTCACCCGCTGTTGCAGGAAAAGCATTATCACTTGGAGGTGCAAATGAAGGTAATGGTTGTGATAGATTCTGTGCTGGAGAACTCTCTTCGACTGGTGTTTCTACTACTGCTTCCTCTGCTACAGGTGTCTCTACTGGAGTTACTGTTTCCATTGGTGTAGGAACCTCAACTGGTGTCTCTAATACTGGAGGTGTTTCAACTACTGGTGTAGATTGGAAAATAGATGTCCCCTCTCCCAT
>DCUE01000045.1 GCA_002328465.1 Candidatus Dojkabacteria bacterium UBA2222 | reverse complement strand
TTAAAAGTTCATCTCAAGGTTCTTTAGAAGCTTTAAAACACTCCTTAGAAAAGATTAAGAAGGAGGGATACTCTGTTAAGATTATTTCAGATGGTGTTGGTGATATTTCAAACAAAGATATTGAGATGGCAAAGCTTTCTAAAGCTATCCTTCTTGGTTTTGAAGTTGGAATTGAAAAAGGAACAGAGGATATTGCAAAGAAGAGTGGTGTGTTAGTAAGGTCATATTCCATTATCTATAAACTAGTTGAGGAAGTAGAAGATGCTCTTGAAATGCTTTCTACTCCTGATCATGTTGAAGAAGAGATAGGGAATGCTATTATTAAGATGATGTTTGTTCTTTCAGATGGCTCAAAAGTTTTGGGTTCAAGAGTAAAAGATGGTATTTTGAAAAGAGATTGTAAATGCTATGTTGTTCGTAATGACGAAATACTTGCAGAAGGTAAGATTAAATCTCTAAGGAAAGGAAAAGAAACAGTCCATGAGGTTAAGCAGGGTGAAGATTGTGGTGTTATACTTGATATAGAGGTAGAGACCAACGAGGGCGATGAATTGTATTGTTATAAGGTTTCTCGATAGATTAAAGTTTGACACAAAACCTATAATAGTATAAAATAGGTTTTGAATTGTCCCTTGGTATTGTAAAATAATAAATATGGTGATAATCTAGAATATATGGCATTATCCAAAGATGAAAAACAAAAGATAGTTAGTACATTCGCCCTCCACGAGGGTGATACTGGTTCTCCCGAAGTTCAAATCGCAATCTTAACAGAAGAGATAACAAGATTAAGTGATCACTTAAAAGATCATAAAAAGGATAATCACTCTAGAAAAGGACTATTACAGAAGGTCGGTAAAAGAAGAAGATTAATTCAATATCTTCAAGCAAACGAACCTGAAAGACATGAAATTTTCTCAAAAAAGGTTAAGATTTAGTATTTCTTAGGGCTTTCTTTTTCTCCTCTCTCTTGATATAACTACTAAGTTAGTAGTGATTGATATTTAATATTTTTTATATTTTTATTTATGTTGTTTAATCAAAAGATTTATGAGTTTGAAATAGATGGGAGAAAGTGCTCATTTGAAACAGGAAAATTAGCATTAAGATCGGAAAGTGCAATTATTGCAAGAATGGGTGATACAGTAGTAGAGGTAAATGTTAATACCTCCAAGGCAAAACAAGAGAATGATTTCTTCCCCCTTTCTGTTGAATATATTGAGAGATTCTATGCTTCAGGAAAAATTAATGGATCTAGGTTTGTTAAAATTGAAAGATTCCCAAGTGATGATGCAGTACTTAAAGCAAGAATGATTGATAGGGCATTTAGATCAAGATTCCCAGAGGATTATAGAGATGAAGTTAGTCTCATTGTTACAGTTATGTCATACGATGAAGAGAATGATCCAGTAATATTGGCTATTAATGCAGCATCCCTTGCCCTTATGAATTCTCATGCACCATTTAGTGGACCGGTAGCCGGAGTAAGAATGGGAATGAAGGATGGAAATATCAAAGCTATTTACAATAGCTTGGATGATGTAGATGAAGAGAACAAAATGAACTATGTATTAGGTGGTGATGGGAAGGTATTCACAATGATTGATGCAGGTTGTTATGAAATTCCAGAGGAAGAAGTTTTAAAGGCAATGGAAATGAGTTTAGATGAAATGAAAAAGTGGATTGATGCTCAAGATGCATTCTTGAAAACATTGGATAAGAAGGAGAAAGAATACATATCTTTCAAATTAGATGAGGGTATGTTAAATGACATTTCAGATTTCCTTGGTGAAAGACTTATTGAAAACCTCTTAAAAGGAGAAAGGGCAGTACACGAATCTACAAAAGAGGAAGTATTTAAAAATTTCGAAGGTAAATATTCCAAGTCACAGATGAGTGAAGGGTATGAAAAATTGCTTAAGAAAGCAATGAGAAAATATGTAGCTGAGAAGAAGAAGAGAGCAGATAACAGGGATTTTGATGAGATAAGGGAAATGGCAGCAGAGGTAGATCTCTTACCAAGAGTACACGGTTCAGCCCTATTCACAAGGGGAGTAACTCAAGTCCTCTCAATTGCTACTTTAGGAACACTTAAAGACGCAAAATTGGTAGATGATATGTTAGGTGAGAAAGAAAAGAGATATATGCATTACTACAATGACTTACCATTTGCATATGGAGAAACTGAGAGAGTTAGACTCTCTCCAAGTAGAAGAGCAATTGGACACGGAATGTTAGCAGAGAAAGCATTAATTCCCGTTATTCCATCCGTCGATGAATTCCCATATACCATATTAGTAATGTCAGAAGTTCAAGGAGAAAATGGGTCTAGTTCTATGGCATCCGCATGTGGTTCTACATTAGCATTAATGGCAGCAGGTATTCCAATCAAAAAGATGGTTGGTGGTATCGCTTGTGGTTTAGTAAATGAAGAGGATGGTACATTCCATGTACTAACTGATATGCAAGGTGTTGAAGATTTCTATGGAGATATGGATTTTAAAGTAACGGGTACCAAAGATGGTATTACTGCAGTACAAATGGATAACAAGATGAGTGGATTAACAATGGAGATTGTAAAAGAGACATTTGAAAAATCAAAAGTTGCAAGATTAAAGGTATTAGAGGTTATGGAGAAAGCAATATCTCAACCAAAAGCAGAGTTATCTAAGTTCGCACCAAAGGTCGCAAGAGCAGAAATCCCTGTTGAAAAGATAGGGGAGTTGATTGGACCAGGAGGTAAGAATATTAGAGAGCTTACAGAAAGAACTGGTGCTGAGATTACAGTAGAGGAAAATGGTGCAGTAAATATATATGCAATGAACCAAGAATCTATAGATATGGCATTAGCATATGTAAAGAAATTAGGATTAGTTCCTGTAGTAGGTGAAATATATGATGGAAAGGTGGCAAGTATAATGGAATATGGTGCATTTGTTGATATTGCTCCTGGTATTTCTGGTTTAGTACATGTCTCTGAAATAACTGATGAATTTGTTAAAGATGTTAGAAAGTATTTGAAAGAGGGTGATGATGTTAAAGTCAAATTACTTTCAAAAGAAAGAGATGGNNGAGTAATCGAAATAGGGGGTAACACCCCTATTTTTTTACTATCTTTGCAATATAGAAGCCCATCATCTCAGAAGAGGGAATAATTCTAATACTCTTTTTAACTGAAGGATGATACTCTTTACCACTCCAACGAGTAATCCCATTTGTTAAATGTCTTTTGTAATCTCTGAACTCTTTGCTGTTGAAAAGTTCAATCTCCTGTAATTCGGCATTTTTGTGATTACGTAATAGTTCCGATACAACTCCTTCGTTCTCCTCAGGTTCTAATGTACATGTTGAATATATTAATACCCCATTACTTTTTAATGTTCTGAATGCAGATTCAATCAACTCCCTTTGAATCATAACCGAACCTTTTATCTTCTTTATACTCCAAAATCTCAAAGGTTTTTGTCCTCTCATATATATTCTTCCCTCTCCACT
>DCUE01000061.1:408-2895 GCA_002328465.1 Candidatus Dojkabacteria bacterium UBA2222 | reverse complement strand
TTTAATACCACAAGAATATATAAATATATATTTAGAAAACAAATTTCAAGAATACAAGAATACCGTTGGAGAAATAAATAGTGAGTTTAAAAGTAGTTTAAATATCCAGAAAGCATCCTTTTCAAACAGTTACCAAGAATATATCTTTAACCAAAAATTACTCCAATTACCAACAAAAGAGAATACTACACAAACATCCACGGAGGGTTTCCCTGCAATCTCTAACTTTCTTTTAGAAACTGACTCTGAAAGTATAAACGGGGCCTTCTATAAATTAAGAGTATTAAAATTCCTCTCAAAAGATCTTAACACCGATGATACCCTCTCCCTTCTTAACGATATAGTCATATATTCTTTAGATCAAAATGATTTTAATACTAAAAACAGGTTAAAAAAAATACTTAAAAACGTTGTATATAACCAAGAGTTAAACAGAGATGGAAATGTATATTGGAAGATATCCATTATCAATGGAAAATCATATGTATACCCAATGTATATATCAAACGAGTACGTTGTAAATAATAGTAACTTTAACGAACCATATGATGTAGAGCCATTAGCACAAAGTAGAAATTCAGTAAGAATTCCAATCCTTATGTATCATCATATTAATCCTATGCCAAATAGTGATTCAAGATTTGTAAGAGGGCTATATGTTACGCCAGAAATGTTTGAAGAGCAGTTAGCATATTTAGTAAAAAAGAACTATAGAAGTATTACTTCACAAGAGCTATACGATTTGCTTCGAGTAGGGAAAAATCCTTCACAAAAAAGCGTAATGATCACGTTTGATGATGCGACAAGAGGACAGTATTTAAATGCATATCCACTACTAAAAAAATATGGTCTCACTGGTGTCTTTTATGTACCTTCAAGTAAAACTTCTATCACTTACAACGAACTTAGAGAGATGGCTAGAAATGGGATGATAATCGAGTCTCATTCTGCAACACATATTGATTTAGTAAGAGAGAATAATCAAGAAAAACTTTATTCCGAAATTGTTGGAAGTAGATACTCCTTAAAAAGTGGTACCGGTCAAGATGTTATCTCTATATCATATCCTGGATGTGTTGCTGATAGCGATGTGTACTCTTACGTTGCACAGGCTGGCTATCTAATCGGTGGAAGTTGTGGAAAATCTATAGATCACTATTTCAAGAGTAGACTCTCATTATCCAGAGTACATGTTTTTAGTAGTATGGATAATTTAAAAAATATCCTTTCTGGTAAACCCTAACCCCTTTATATATACTTGAATATATAAACTAATCTAATACAAGTATGCTTAAATATACCCTGTTATACATAATTACTTTTGTAATCTTTCTTGTTATTGATTTGGTCTGGTTAAACATTATTGCTAAAAATCTCTATCAAAAAGAAATAGGAACTCTTTTATTAAAAAACCCCAATCTTGTACCTGCCCTACTCTTCTATTTACTTTTTATCTTTGCGTTACTTGTTCTTGTTTTAATTCCAGGAATAAAGGAAGGGGGACTACTCAAAACACTCTTAATGGCAGCACTATTCGGCCTAACAACCTATGCCACATACGACCTTACAAACCTTGCTACACTTGAAGGCTGGAATTTAAAAATAACAGTAATAGATTTGATATGGGGAACCTCCATCTCAACAATCACTACTCTTTTTGGATACCTAATTGGAAGTAAAATAGTATAGAATATTGTAATGGAAGATAACGGAAAAAATTTTGCATACGGTCTAGCAATAACCCTTGGAACTATTGTCCTAGGTTTAATTAGCTACATCTTCTATACATCCAATATTTTACAGATACAAGAAGGAGAAAGATGTGAATACAATGGATGGGCATATGCTGATAAAGAAATATTTGAATCTTCAGATGGATGTAATACATGTTTCTGCCATACAGGTGATGTTGTATGTACGGAAATCGCTTGCGAACAAGATATAAATCCTTCTACTGAGAATGTAGAGGAGTAAGATATTTAACTTTATTTTTAAATACGCAATGGAAGAAAAACATTTCTCTCCAGAACAAGTACCAAATGCAAATCCCTCTCCAAAGAAGAAGCTATCAAAAATCTTTCTCTTTATTCTAATTCCTCTCCTATTCATAGGTATTGCATATTACCTAATCTTCCCATTAAACCTGCTTGAGAAATTAGGCTCTGTAGATTCGAATAGTACCAACGAACAAGGGGAAGAAGAAGAGGAGGATAATTCTTCTACTCTCCTAGTTGACTTCGAGGGAGAATACATATCAACGGAAATTCCAGAGGGCTGGAGTATTGTTGAGTATGAGGATGGTGAAGGCACAAATATGTTAACACCTGGGATAGAATATACAGGTTTAACAGGATTAAAAATATTTAAAAATACAACAGAAATTTTTTACATGCAGGCTGTTTCAGGACTAGGGTTTTCTGGGTGTCCTTTCTATGCAAAATTTGAGGACGAAAGTACTTCATATTACCAACAGATTCTTGAAAACAA
>DCUE01000061.1:0-373 GCA_002328465.1 Candidatus Dojkabacteria bacterium UBA2222 | reverse complement strand
ACCCTTTATAGATTAGGAGAGGGACCAGGCTCCTCAGTCTATGATTACGGTGCAAAGGAAAGTGCAACGGGTGAAGACTTGTTAGTTGTGGATCAAATACTACAAGACATGGTTTTGAATCTTGATCCTGTTAATTAATTGACACCTAATATATACAAAGGTATATTTAATATATATAAATTTAATATTTTTTCTCTATGAAAGGAAAGAAATATGAAGGATTCTCTCTTATAGAAATCCTAGTAGTTGTAGCCCTAATCATAATCTTGGCTACTATTACGATCGTTGCAATCAACCCTGCAAAGAACTTTAGAGACACTAGAAATGCTCAAAGAAGTGCAGATGTTATGCAGATTCTTAATGCAGTAACACA
>DCUE01000011.1 GCA_002328465.1 Candidatus Dojkabacteria bacterium UBA2222 | reverse complement strand
AGCATTATTGACAGCCCGAGCAAACCTAGAATTGCAAGATAACTCCCTAGGGGGAAATTAAATATCGTCCCTCCTATCACTTGGTCGTAAATACCCTCGGAGAAAGAAAGCAAATTCTTTAGACTAAATTCCAAAGCTCGAGGATTCACAACTCTTTCCTCCATATTAGCTACTTGATATCCCATTTTCATAAAACCCCATAACACTCCTAAGCCACACCCTAGAGCAATATGCCTCAAATTCTTCCAATCTCCTTTATCGAAGACCAGAAGAAAGAACAGTCCTATTAACGCAATAAAAGCTGTTGGATAGTGAATCAATACTAAAACCAAAACTAAAAAATTTGTAACTAGCAATTTCTTTAGATTCGTAAGATCTAAAGTAGAAACAAAGAGAAGTAAAAACATGAATCCAATACCAAGGACTAAGGCATTTTTCCCCATGGTCCAAAAATATGCCGCTGGATACTTTGCTACTAAGAAGAAAACTGCGGTAAGTAGAGCCATGTCTTTGCTCTTAAAATAGGTTCGTACAAAAAGATATGCAGGGATAAACATTAATGCGTTAAATAGGTTTGTTATTACAAGAATATACTGAGAAACATAAGCGCCCTCCGCTATTTTTCCCAAAGCAGCTAGTATATGTAAACCGGGGGAATAAAAGTAATTAATCATTCCAGTATCATAAATCTGCTTAGCCCAGGTAGCATGTGAGATAGGGTCATGCAATATTGGGGCAACAAAATCTTTGACCGAAGAGACGTGTGCCCAAATAGATAACCCTGTAAAAAACAATAAGACAATACCATCAATACCTGGCCTCCACTCGAGGCCTTTGGTGCTTATTGGCTTCTTGACTAATAAAAAGAATAATAACAATGAGGGTATGTATAAAATCCAGGTTCGGATAGGAATAGAGACTATCGCAAGAAGACCTGATAGGAGTATTAAAAGGGCTGAGCTCCAAAAGAAGGAAGTTAAAAGCATTACCCACAGTTTGAAGAAATCAGTTTCCTTCAGGATATAGTAAGAAAGGATTATCCCTAGTATAAATAAGTATAGATAGAATGCTCCGGGGATCTTCAGAAAAACTAATAAATTAACTATGAGAATAAGACTGATAGACAAAATACTCAAGGAATATTTCTGCTCATACAAGTTTCTAATCTTCATATCCCTAAAAATTCTAATAAATTAAAAATTTCTTTTCCTCAAGAGGACAAACTCCCCAAAATCTTAAGAACCAACCCCTTACATATTCCTAAAGCAAAAATAGAGAGAATTATTGGAGAGAGAATAAAGAAAACAAAAATATCGAGTAAAGATAGACCATATCTAAAACTCAGAACAACTCCTCCTAAGACCAAAAGTCCCAAACCAATAAAAGTGAGAAATGGAAAGAGTATCCCCATTGCAACTATCCCAGTAAAAAGGGTTGGTGAGAGTGCAAGGAATAAGACCATCAATTTATATTTCAAATTCTTTGAAAAATAAAAATGAACAAACTTTGGCCCCCTATGAAACAGGTGCCCAAAGAAACCCTCCCCTATATTTCTCTCGCTATATTCAACCTTACATTCAGAAGTCTTTAGTATTTTTTTTTCTTCCACTATATTACTGAAAATAAGTGTGTCATCATTAACATTCTTCCCTCTTTCCTTTGGAATATTTCTAATAAGCAAATCTCTCTTACAAAAGAATGGACAAAACCCCTTAGCGATCTGGTCAAAATTCTCTTTGTTTATATAGACATCCTCAAAATCCTCACCCCAATATGGATAATAAATAATCTTACGTAAAACATAAAAGAAATTCCCTACGAGACTCTCTCTCTTATCCTGGTATAGATTCCCAATAATTGGTTGATAACCCTTCTCCTCTATTTTCTTGATTATGTCCTCATGCACTCTACCCCGATGATCAATAAAAAGAAGGTTGTCAAAATTTGCAGCTTCTACGCCTGCTAACCTTGCCTTTATCCTCCCAACGTTTTTCTTTAGATCTATATATTTGACTGTCAGACCACCTTTGCTCTTCTTAATAAATTCCTCTATTATCTCGTGTGACTTATCTTTAGAACCATCATTTACAACAATCAATTCAAAATCTTTCTTTGGATAATCTATCCTAGCTATGGCTCTAAGACACTCCCCTAAAGTCTCATCTCCATTGTAAACAGGAAGAACTACAGAAACTTTCATAATTCCTTTCTACTCTTTAAATAATCTACTATCCTTTCGCTAGGACTGACATCTTCAAACAATGCCTTCCTTCTAAAATCTTCATATCGCACTACAAAATCATCAATGATAGCTTTATCAAACTTAGAAAGAACAATATTCTCCCCTAGTCCTTCCTTCCTCTCTGTCTCTTCTCTAAAGAGTATAGTTGGGACCCCAAGGTAACTTAACTCTTCTTGGTTACTTCCTCCATCTGATATTACAAACTCCGCATCATTACAAACATTTATCCAATCTATAAAATCAAACCTCTCATGAAGAATTATCCTCTCATCTTTATCCAATTCATCATACAGATTTAATTTCTTTAATCTCTCCCTCGTAGTTGGATGTAGCGTAATAACTAATTTATGTTTCTTGGAAATCTCCTTTAAATAAGGGATTATGGTCTCTGTAAACCTATCCTTAAAGATATTCTCATACCTGTGTATTGAGACTAAAATATAAGGTTCTCTCTGGAAGTCAAATTGGGTCTCTTTTGGATTTTCAACTGCATATTTAACGCCATCTAACATTGTGTTAGCACCAATATCAACTTTATCTCCCTTATATTTCCTTAGGTTATTTATCGCCCATTCATCTGCACAGAAATATATATCTGACAAGGAAAAAGTTATTAATCTAGATATCTCCTCTGGAAATGGTCGAAAGATATTAAAAGACCTTAATCCAGACTCCACGTGGGCTACTTTACAACCTGCTCTCTTTCCCATAAGTGCTGCCAACCAAGCTGTAAAGGTGTCACCATGAGTCAATACAATCCCTCTCTCAGGAAGGTAGTTCTTGGCCTTAAATAAGGATTTGAATAGCATATCTAGAGTCCACTTAATACCCTTCTTCATAGTGTTAGATTCCTCCCCTTCATATATAACAACATCTGGCTTTCTTAAACCATACACATCTAAAATCTCTTGGACATTTTCCTTGTGTTGAACTGTATATATCAAGGTATATTCAATACCCTGTTGTTTCATTTCGTAGAGAACAGGAGCCATCTTTATGAATTGGGCTCTAGTTCCAATAATTACATATATTGGAAACTTATTCTTCTCCATATCTTTCTCTCTTTAATTCATACATAATTCTCTCTTGATTTTTCCTTACTCTATTAAACATATCTGCCAATAATCCAACTATTACTAATAACAAACCAAAAACCAAAAATCCCAGACCAATAAAACCAAATGCCTTGTACGGAGTGAAGCTACCAGAAATAAAGTAGTGCCCAAACATAAAAATCTCAAACAACAAACCTATCCCCATGGATACAAAACCCATACCACCAAAAAAGAGCATAGGTTTATAATCTCTCAAGGTTCTGACAATTATCTTTAAAGTCTTAAATGCATAAGAAACAATCTTCCCTGCTACTCTAGATTTTCTATTCGAAAAATACTTAACATCTACAGGAAATTCTATAACGGTTAGTCCCTTGTAAACCATATCTAAGATAGTTTCTTGTGTATATGTAAAATCTCCAAAGAGATTTAATCTCATTAAAGCTTCTCTGTTATATGCTCTGAAACCACAAGATACATCCTTAAACTTTTGACCACTTATTAGAGATATTAACCTAGACATCTGTTTATTGCCCCAGTATTTTGTCTTAGGCATATTCTCTGGCATACCATTCTCAAACCTATTACCTGTTACCATGTCTGCTTTACCCTTTAATAAGGGTTGTATCATATTAGGTATTTGATCACTATTAAACTGTCTATCTGCATCTATACTCACAAGAATATCTGCTTTATTTTCTAGTGCATACTGAACAGCAGATTGAAATGCTCTACCCACACCTCTATTAACACTGTGGCTTACTACACTTGCACCTTGTTCTTTGGCTATTTGGACTGTTTTATCTTTACTTCCATCATCTACAACAAGTATCTCTACCTCATCAATTCCATTGAAGTCCTTAGGAAGATGTTTGATTACATCTGCTATTCCTTCTTCTTCATTTAGGGCAGGCATGTATATTATTAGTTTCATTTATTTGTTGATAAATTTACTTACTACTAGTCCCTTTTTACTCCCTTAAGTCTAGGTGACAGTTTTAGATATGCTATCCCACCTATCAAGAAAGTATTGATTAGGCCTATTGCCCTTATAATTAAGGACCCTAAGAGAATTATATCAGAGTTCAAACCTACTACGTCAGAGGTAAAAACATAAACCGCTTCCTTAATACCTATGCTGTCTGGAGTAATATTAACAAAGGTTGTAATCATACCAAGGGAATTCATATAAACAGCCTCGAAAATGCCTAGTCTGTAGCCCAATCCTCTATAAACAAGAATCGTCTGTAGAGAGATTAAAAGGAGACCACTAAAAGATAATATTACGAAGATCCCGAGGTTCTTCTTCTCTTCCTTAATAGTACTCCAACCACTTAAAATACTATTTAGCCAGTTTATAATTCTAGTCCCTTTCTTATTCTTAAAGTGTGGATTTACAAAAAGAATCACGGACATACCTATAATCACTAAGACAAAAAAGGCTAGAACTAAGTAGCTAATTCTTCCATATAATAGATATATATAAACCAAAGAAATAATCCCAATTAAGGAACTAGTTATAAAATTGACCACATAGAGTCCCGCTATAGTGGAGATGTACTTTGTATATGGTAGTTTGTAGATTTCCTTTAGAAATATCCCTCTAAAAAGAGCTCCACCCTCGGAGACAACCTTGTTTAAAAAGCTATTAGCATATTGCAACAAAAAAGCCTCCTTAAGAGGTATCTCATGATCTAACAGGCTAATTACCTTCTTGTTGGTCAGAGCGATTAGAAATATCGAGACTATCTGGAGGAGAAATATATACACAATGTACTGTAACTCCAAATTTTCAAGAGAGACGAAAACTCCTCTGTTCTTGTATAGGTAGTAAGCCATCAATACTAAGACAAGAATTGTCATAATATTTGTAATAGCCTTTTTATGCTTCTTTATAAAATCAAAGATCCTGTGCACAATATTAAACTTTTCTAATCTTAAGTGTAATGAATGCAGAATGGGAAGGATCTAGCTTCGAAAACAAGTTGCCGAAAGGATAATAACCCGCAGCGAGTACTGATTCAAACTCAAATCCATGCAATAAAGACAGATGTTTCAACCCTCTTATTGTAAATATCCTTTGATGTTCCCAAGATGTCTCATTCCAGAATTCCCCCCCAGAATGGGGTGCTAATGGATTGCCCACTGCGCCAGTTTTTGAAGAGACATTTGTAAGTGAAAACGGCATATATCCAAGTAAGAGTGCAAATATATTGTGCCAACTAGAAAGGTTCTCTGTCGAAATTAGTGCATAACCACGAGGCCTTAGTAGCCTGTACACTTCCGATATAAACAAATCTGTATTATTAAGATGCTCTATCACCTGATTGGCATGAATCACATCAAAAGAATTACTGGGATAGTTAATCCGATCATTTAAATCCCCAAATTGGACTTTTACACCTTTCTCCTTAGCTTTCTGTCCGGCTTTCTTAATAATTTCATAGCCACTAATCTTATTTGTTCCAATTTCTTCACTTAATTTTAAAGTCCAAACTCCATCGTCACATCCCAAATCTAAAAACTCTGCCTCCTCGTCGTGTTCTAGAAGGCTTAATATGTTCCTCTTGTTCAAGGCGTAAGCTCTTTGTCTCTGTTTCATAAGGATTTTTTTCATGACGAATGATGATTTATATTATTTCCCTATCCCTCTATATATTATATCCGCTTTCTCTATTTCTTTCTTATCCAACTTATTCATCCCATCTACAA
>DCUE01000013.1 GCA_002328465.1 Candidatus Dojkabacteria bacterium UBA2222 | reverse complement strand
TTTTATATTCGTTCCAGTGTTCTCCGTTAAGTGCATTTCCCTGAAACTTATCCCAGTACCCAGTATTCAAAGTAGGGGTAGTGTCTAAAACTTCATTTGTAGAGCATTTCCGAGAAGTATTTTCTCGTAAGGCATCCATTAAACCATAAAAGGATTGTTTCCTTTGATAGGTTGTATCGAAGAGAAGTGGCTCAGCATCTGCAAGATTTGGAGACCCAACTCTCAGCCAGCTATATTTGTCTGAGACACCCCAAGTTCCAAATGAAATACAATTGCTATTTTCCAAACAAATTGCCATAACATTTTCATATACTGTAGCAACTTCTGCTTGTGTATGTCCTGCTTGGTAAACATCCATTTCAGTAATAAGAACTTTTACATTTGCATCTTTCGCTTTTTGAAAATAATAATTTAAATCATCTAAGTATCCCTGAGAAAATTGACCTCCACTCTTAGAAAGTAGATGGTTTTGTAAACCTACTGCATCTATTGGGATTCCTCTGTTCTTTGCAGATTTAACATAGGAGAAAAAAGCATCTATCTTGTCTCTTTTCATACGATCTTGGCCAAAAGGTTCGTTAAGAACGAGTAATCCATTTGGTGTCGCTTCTCTTGCATATATGAATGCTTTATCAATATATTCGGGTCCTATTATTTGATAGAAGCAATCGTGGATATAATAACCATTTGCACCAGAACCAGTAAATGCTTCGTTAACAACATTCCAAGCAACCACTGTATCACTATTGTGTTGAATCATACTTTGAATATGAGTCTTCATAATATTTAGGAGCTCTTGTTTACTCCAATTCCCACATTGATCTTCACCAGGAAATAGCCACTTTGGGGTAAATTGATTTCTTCCACTATTAGTCCAGATCAAGTGAAAAAAATGAATCTTTAAATCATTGTTTTTAGCAAAATTAATATTTTCATCTAATTTTGTAAAATTGTAACTTCCTCTTACTGTTTCTGAACTTCTCCATTGATCTTGTACTTGAAGCATCATCCCAGGGTATTCTTTTACAATAGTTTGTTTACACTTCTCTTTATCTGTATTTGTTTCTTTGAAGCATTCACTTAGAAGGGTTCCAACATTAATATCCCTTTCTTTTGCATATTCACTTAAAGTGCTTTCTTTTGCAGACGGGAGGGAACACTTGTTTTGAGTTGTTGAAGTACTTCCCGTAATAAATTCACTTGCTAAACTTCTTAAATCAAAACTGCTGGTTCGATTAGAGATAAAATATACTAGAATAGGAATCAAGAAGAAGAAGAAGAGGGGGATAACAATTGCTTTCATTCTCTTGCTTAATCTAGGAAATTTTATCATTAATATTTAAAATAATATTACTATATAGAGTATAGCAACTACCTTTTGGAAATCAATATGGCTAAAAGCCTAACAACTTTAGAAAAGTGTCTAGGGTGTTTCCAATAAAAGCGAAAGTATACTTTTGGAGAGGCGAAAATGGAAGTATTAATAAGAGGATTAATATCAAGGAGTATTTCTCTAACTGTTCCCAATAGTATCTTATTCCTTTTGGTAGCAATGCTCTTACTATTTTATGTCCATCGAGTGGGGGAATTGGAATTAGATTAAAGATAGCCAAGGCAATATTTATAGTGGCGAATATATATAGTAAATATACTATAAGGGGGGAGTCTTGGAAGTTAAGAAAGTAATTAACTATTCCTGCTAAAGAGGCCAAAAGGATGTTTGATACAGGGCCAGCTAACGCTGTAAGTGCTGTATAAGCCTCTCTTTTTTCAAAGTTGTACTCATTAATTGGAACAGGTTTACTCCATCCAAATCTAAAAATAATCATTGATAGTGCTCCAATAGGATCTATGTGTTTAATAGGATTTAATGTTAACCTTCCCTCTGCCTTTGCTGTAGGATCTCCAAGTTTAAATGCTGTATATGCATGAGCATATTCATGCACCGTTGAAGCAACTAGTATAGAGGGTACTGCAACTAGTACCCAGTAGATGAATTCTTGTAATGATGAAAATATTGACATTGTTAAACTTGATAAATAGGAATCTTTTTGATAATATCATCTAGCTAATAAATGTTCAATTAAGAAATATTAATAAAAATGGCAAAGGTTTGTGAACTATGTGCAAAATCTACAACAGCTGGAAAGAGAATTCAGCATCATCACTCAATTGGGTGGAGATTCAAAGCTCCTAAGAGTAAGAGAACTTTTAAACCTAATCTTAGGAAGGTTCAGGTTGATGTTGAGGGGAACATTCAAAGCATATATGTATGTATGAAATGTTATAAAAAGTTACAGGCAGAGTCTCAAGAATAGGTGTATATATTTTTTCCTCGTATAGAATAGATATTAATGGTAAAATCATCTCAATTAAGATGAAGCAATCATAGTATGGGGGTTTTGGATTCAATATGGGAGATTTTTACATACGATCTTGGAATGGATCTTGGTACTGCCAATACGATTGTTTATTTAAGAGGTGAGGGAATTGTTGTATCTGAACCATCTGTTGTTGCTATAGATAAAAGGAGTAAACAGGTCTTGGCTGTGGGGCATAGTGCAAGGGAAATGATAGGAAGAACTCCAGCCAATATTGTAGCAGTTAGGCCACTAAGGGATGGTGTTATATCAGATTTCGATACGACGCAGGCAATGATTCACCATTTTATCAAGAGTGCTCATAATAATTACATCAAAGGTTTTAAAATTCCTAGACCAAGAATAGTTGTTGGTGTTCCTTCTTCGGTAACTGAGGTTGAAAGACAGGCAGTAATTGATGCTGCGAAAACCGCAGGAGCAAGAGAAGTATTTATTGTAGAGGAGGCTATGGCTGCAGCGATTGGAGTAGGATTACCAATAGAGGAAGCCTCAGGAAGTATGATAGTAGATATTGGTGGTGGTACAACGGATATTGCAGTTCTTTCTTTGGGTGATATTGTAGTGGACAACACCATGAAAGTTGCTGGAGATGAGATGAATCAGGATATCATTAACTATGTAAGGGATAAATACAACATATTAATTGGTGAAAGAAGTGCAGAGGATATTAAAATAGAGATAGGTTCGGCATCTCCCCTTAAAGAAGAAAAAGAGGTTATGCTTCAGGGAAGAGACTTACTTACTGGATTGCCAAAATCAATTAGGTTCACGAGTACAGAGGTGAGAGAGGCTATTAGTGTATCACTAACTCAAATTACAGATGCTGTTAAGGATGCTATAGAGGATACACCTCCCGAATTACTTAAAGATATTTTTAATGATGGCCTATTTGTTGCTGGTGGTGGGGCGTTAATTAGGGGGTTAGATACATATTGGAGAGAGGAATTAAATATACCTATCAATATCGTTGAAGAGCCAATGGCTGCTGTAGCAAAGGGTACTGCAAAGATGTTAGATCATATAGATTTATTGCATAGGGTTCAGAAATCTTGGGATGAAATCATTTAAAGAGTATAGCGGAGTATGAAAATAAATAAGGGAATAAAAAACTACAATCGTTTCATCTACCTACTTTTCTGTATTGTTCTTCTTTTAATTGGCCAATCCTTTATTGGAGAGAGTATCAAATATCCCTTCTCATACATATTTAACCCTATTTACGTACTTGGGAATAAGATGGGAGGATCTGTTTCAAGTTGGAGGGATGCCCTAGTGGATGCCTCTTCATATATAGAAGAATATAATCAGATGAAAGAGGAAATTGCTAGATTAAAGATAGAGAATTCTGAGAAACTAATTGATTATGAGGAGTACATAGCTTTTAAGGAACATACTTCGATGTTAACTTCTCAAAATATATATGTCGAAAGTAAAATACTTGATTACAAAGAAGGAGGGGAATTAATAATTAACAA
>DCUE01000049.1 GCA_002328465.1 Candidatus Dojkabacteria bacterium UBA2222 | reverse complement strand
GTACCAGCCGCATTTATCAATGTAGATTTTCCATATGTCCAAGCAGTATCTAGAAATGGTGTTTTAGCACCTAATACAGCATTACCTTCAGGGTCGTGATGTATCCCAAAACCATCTAGTATCAAAAGTACTACAAACTTATTTGCTTCACTTTGAACTTTACTTTTTACTTCTGGACTCTGTTTTTTTGCAAATAGACCGAACATATATCAAGTGTTTTTTTAATTGGAATTAGTATAATATACAAGAATGGGAAACATTAGTAAAAGAGAGCTAGAAGAGCTCAATCAAAAAGTTGAGGATATAGAGGTATCTTTAAATATTGATTCTAAGAAGGAGATTCTTAAATCTCTTGAGGAAGAGAGTAGACAAGAAAATCTCTGGGAGAATCAAAAACATGCACAAGATGTTTTAACTCAGATATCTGATATCAAAACAGAGATAGAGAAAATCTCAAACATTAAAGATAACTTAAACACCCTACTTTCACTAATTGAAGATACCAAAGAGAGTGAACAGGATATCTTAACTGAAGATTTCGAAAATCTTAAAAAAGAAATTACCCAATTTGAATCCCTAAAATTCCTTTCTGGTAAATACGATATCTGTAACACAACAATCTCTATACACTCTGGACAGGGAGGTACAGAAGCGAATGATTGGACCGAGATGCTATTTAGAATGTACACAATGTATATTGAGAAAAAAGGATGGAAATACAATATTACAAACATATTAAAAGGAAATGAGGTAGGTATCGCAACAGTAACTTTTGATGTCGTTGGTAAATATGCATATGGAATCTTAAAAAGAGAGCACGGTACTCATAGATTAATTAGATTGTCCCCCTTTAATTCTCAAAATCTTAGACAAACATCTTTTGCAGCTGTAGAAGTTATTCCCATACTAGAGGAATTAGACAAAGAGATTGAAATACCAGAAACAGATATCGAATTTAAAGCAACAAAGTCTGGTGGTCCAGGAGGACAGAATGTTAACAAGACCTCTACTGCTGTTCAGATTACACATATACCAACAGGAATAGTGGTTCACTGTTCAGAAGAAAGAAGTCAATTACAGAACAGAGAGAAAGCGATGCAGATATTAAAAGGTAAATTATGGAAAATATTAGAAGAAAACAGACTTAAAGAAATTACTGATATTAAAGGAGATTACAAAGTTGCAGGATGGGGAAATCAAATACGGAACTACATTCTGCATCCATATAAACTGGTGAAGGATTTAAGAACAGAAATAGAAAGTAGTAACCCTGAAAGCATATTAGATGGGAATATTGATGAATTTCTTGAAGCTCAGTTAAGAATACAGTAAGATATATCGTAACTTAAACTAGGGAAACTGCTCATGGTCATATTTGATACTGTCACAAAAAAATACAAAGAGAGTATTACTGCACTTGAAGATGTTTCTTTTAGAATAGATCCAGGTGAATTCTGTTTTGTAGTAGGTCCCTCTGGTGCAGGGAAATCCACCATTATGAAACTTCTCATTAGAGAGGAAGTTCCTACATCTGGTAGTATATTTTTCAATGAGATAGAGGTTCCGAAACTTAATAGAAGATTACTTCCAGCATATAGACAGAAGTTAGGTATAGTATTTCAAGATATTAAACTCCTTGATACAAAAACTTTAGAGGAAAATATCGCATTTGCCCTTGAAATTCTTGATAAGAGTCAAAAAGAGATTAAAGATACAACAGACTATCTCCTAGACTTAGTAGGATTGAGAGAAAGAAAAGAGCTCTTCCCACAGGAACTATCTGGAGGAGAGCAACAGAGGGGTGCAATTGCAAGGGCTTTAGCTAATAAGCCAGATCTTTTCATTGCTGACGAGCCTACTGGTAATCTAGATTCCCAAAATGCCATGCAAATCATGGATATCTTAAACAGGATAAATAAAAATGGTACAACTGTAATGGTAATCTCTCATGATTTGAATCTGATTGATGGTTCAAAGAACAGAACAATCAACATTAGAGATGGGAGATTGAATTCTGATACTAATCCAAAAGAGGTTAACATTCCTAATAAACAGGAGGAAGAGAAAAAAGTCGAGAAGAAGATAGACTCTGTTGAAAAAAAAGAGGTTGAGATATCAAAAGATTTTGATGAATTAAGTAAATCTTTGAAAGAGAAATTGAAGAAATTCGCAATTAAAACTCCTGAGGTTTTACTAAATATTACCAACTCTGATTTAAAGAGTATGGGATTGAGTAAGAAAGAGAATAGTGAATTAGCATCTTATGTTAAAAATTATTTAAACAATAATAAAAATGAATAATGTAAGAGTACTTTCTGTTACTGGAAAAAACATAAAAAGAAACAAATGGTTAACGATATCAACCATATTGGTCTCTGCAATTGTCTTTACTCTGACTTCGGTATTCATCTCTGTTTCAATTCTGATGACAAAAACAGTAAATTACTATGAACAGAGAGCTCAAGTAATTGTTTTCTTTAAAAAAGGTACTACTGAACAAAGTATATTTGCATTTAAAGAGCAGGTTAATAACCCGGACTTAATAGAAGAAATTCTTTATGTATCTCAAGAGGAAGCCCTTAATATATATAGAGAAGATTTTGCTGATAACCCAGAGTTAATATCTTCTGTAACAGCAGATTCCTTGCCTCCAAGTTTAGAAATTAGAGCAAAAGATATAGATAGCCTTATTCAAGTAATAAGTAATATAAATATTGCTAAAGAGACAGATCCTAATGTAGATGAGGTTATGTATTTTAAAGATGTTGTAGAAAATATTAAAACACTATCTATGATAATTAACATTGGTGGCACTGTTCTTATCACTGCTATGACTATCATCACCATAGCATTAATAAGAGTAACAATTGGGTTTAATATAAAAGTACATCAAGAAGAGATTCAGATTATGCACCTTGTAGGAAGTCCTGATAAATTTATTAGAACTCCTTTCATTCTCGAAGGTACCTTCTATGGATTCATTGGGGGTCTACTAGCGGCTTTAATGATTTCTATTCCTTGGTACACAGTAATCTACTATAGTGTTGGTACAGACTTCTCTGTATGGGTTAATCAGGTTTTTAATGATATAAATTTGGGATATGTTGTAAAACTTAATTTGGCATTTCTGCTAATCTACTTCCTAGTTCATATTTTTACTGGTTCACTAATAGGCCTCTTGAGTAGTTTGGGTGCTGTTAAAAAATATTTAAGAGATTAAAGATGAACAAAACTTTTCTGAAGAAAACAACAATTATACTGTCTTTTCTAATATTCGGAGCCTTCTTGGTATCTCCTAATGTCTATGCAGATACTCTTTGTCCTTCATATATGGATCCTGATTCTAGAGAGTGCTTAGACTATCTTAGAAAACAGCTTTCTAATATTAATTCTCAACTAAGTTCAATTGAAAAGAAATTAAAAGCAGAGGAGTATGCACAACTCTCTTTACAAGAGAAAATCGCATATACAACAAAGCAGATAGCTGAAACAGAAAGAGTTATTGAGTCTTTACAGATAGAGATTGCAGCAAAAGATGTTGAGATTAATATTTTCTCTAAGGAAATAAAAACAAAAGAAGATGATATTAGTCTACTTTCTCAAGAGATTAATACTCTAAAAGAGACAGTGAACAAGAGGGTTACTGAGTCATATAAATTTTCTTTTGTGACTGCCTTCGAACTATTCTTAGATGTAAGAAATATTGAAACAGTATTAAGAAAAACAAAGTATCTTCTTGAGACAAGAGAGAAAGATAGACTCTCTCTACAGCAATACAATCTTAAAGTTGAAGATTTAGAAGAGGAGGAGTTAGTTTTAGCTAATCAGAAGCTTGATCTTCAGAAAATTAGAAATGAAAATGAAACTGAAAAAGAGAGATTGGTTGAACAAAAGAAGGAGTTAGATGCACAGAAATCAGAGAGGACTAGATTACTCGCGGAATCTCAAAAAAGAGAGGAAAGCTTAGTAGCCTCCTTTGAAGCCAATCGAAGCAAACAGGCAGCTATAGACGATGCCATAATGAAATATATACAGGAGCATGGAGACCAAATGGCTAATTACGGATGGGTCTCTAAGGGTACATGGATAGGTAGAATGGGAGGTGCACCTAATGGATGTAGTACTGGATATCACATACATTTTGCAATTGATAGGATTGGTACAAGCTATTATGATGGCTTCGGAGAAATAGATCCATGGGCAGGGTATCTGA
>DCUE01000026.1:1254-6151 GCA_002328465.1 Candidatus Dojkabacteria bacterium UBA2222 | reverse complement strand
AATAAGGGTAGGGTATTTACTACAAGAATCTTCGAAATTCCTGAGTATGGAAGAACTGCAAAGGGGATACCGTTAATAAACTTAGTTCAACTAGATCAAAAGGAGATAATTACCTCAATATTAACTAGAGATCCTAAGGGTGGGGTAATGGGTTCTGAAGAGATTCAAGAAGAGCAAGATAACACTGTAGTAGAGAAGAAGGATTTTAAATACTTCTTAATGGTAACCAAGAACGGAGTTGTGAAGAAAACAGTTCTAGATCAATTCTCTAAGATTAGAGCTAATGGGTTAACAGCAATCAAATTGGAAATAAATGATGAACTAATATGGGTCAAACCAACTACTGGTGAAGATGAAATCATATTGGTTACCGCTGAGGGTAAATCCATTAGATTCAGCGAAAAGGATGTAAGACCTCTTGGACGAAGTACTAGGGGTGTTACTGCAATGAAATTTAAATCTGGAACAGATTGCGTTGTAGGAATGGGAGTTATTAGAGCTAATGAGAATAGAATATTCACACTTTCAGAGCATGGCTACGGTAAAATGACCAAACTATCTGAATATACAAAACAGAAGAGAGGCGGTACGGGGATATTCACCTTTAGAGTAACAGATAAAACAGGTAGAGTTGTAGTTGCAAGAATATTAGATCATCCAAAAGCAGAGATAGTTGTAATATCTGAAAAATCAAAAGTCATTAGGTCTTCAATAGATGCAATACCGACATTGGGTAGACAAACAAGTGGAGTAAAAGTAATGAATGTAGGAGCAGACGATAGGGTTGCGACTATGGCCATCTTGTAATTCAAGTTTTAAATACATCACTATCCATATAGGAACGGACCTTGATTTCAACATCTTCTGAGTATTGATCAAGAGCCGTATACTCTTTCAGAGTGTTTAATTTCTTAAGCATCTTAGAGACATTCATATCATACTCCTTCAATAGCTTTTCCATCTGTTTAAATTGTACTTCTATTAATACTTTTAACTGCTGTATTTCGTTGCTATTCTTTATCATATATATATACCCTAACAACTTATTAATATATTCTTACACACCCCAAAATATATTTCCTGACCTCATATCTGATATCTACGACTTGTATATCAAAAACTATAATTAACTACTGTTATACTTCCCATATCAACCGTATTAAACCATTTCCTTAAAAATCGTGTAAAATATATCAATGAAAAAGACCTTAATGTACAGTATCTGTTTAATATTACTTTTCTTCCTTCCCGCGAAGACAGCTGATATGATAATAAATACTGATATAAAAAAATACGAGGAAGAAAGACAGTGGGTTATTTATACACCAGAAGATACAACACCCATTGAACAAGTAGAGGAGGAGGAAATGGTAATCAACAATAAAGAAACAAAAACATCAACAAAAAATTGGTGGGAGTATCCAGATGAAATCTTCACAACAACAAGAAGCGGAGATGATATGTTGGTACTTGTTAACAAACAATATAAATTACCAAGTACATACGCTCCTAAAGATTTGGTTAAAGCAAGTACATCAGGTATAAGACGAGGAGAAAACTACTATCTAAGAAAGATCTTGATTACAGATCTTACAAACTTAATAACAGATTCTAAAGCTGCTGGTATAGATTTAAGCATTGTTTCAGCATATAGATCATATCAAACACAAGTAAGTACATATAACTATTGGTTAAGTAAGAATGATAATGATGTTGCCCTTGTAGATACCTTCTCAGCGAGACCTGGGCACAGTCAACATCAACTGGGAACAGTTATAGATTTCAGTAGTAATGAGATTGGAGATAGACTAGGTGATGAATTTGGAGGTACAAAAGCAAGTAAATGGTTAGTAGAAAATGCATATAAATATGGTTTTGTTATTTCATTTCCAAAGGGGTATGAGCACATTACAGGTTACAAATTTGAGAGTTGGCATTACAGATATATTGGCCAATCATACGCTTCAGAAATGATAAATAGTGGTATGATATTAGAGAACTATCTTAAAAGTAAAAATTAAATGAAAAAAGAAAAAATCCTTTTGAAATTCTCCAAATTATATATGTCTCTTGGTCTTCTATTAATTGTTCTTTCAATAGGGATATTTCTAGTTCCAACAGTCCCATACATAGTCTACAATATTAACCCTGGAGAAACAGAGAAGGAAATTGAGACATTAGCAGAGGAATTTCCAACAGAAGACATTATCACAGAAGTGGTTGAAGAAGATTTCTTACCTCCAGTAGACCCTTCATTACCAACTAAACCGTTCATAAGAATTCCAATAATTGGGATTAATTCTCCAATATCTGCAAAACAAGATTATATTAACGCCCTTCGAAACGGAACATGGATGGTTCCTGAATTTGGTTCTCCAATGAATGGGAAAACCCCAATTATTCTTGCAGCACATAGATTTGGATATAAGTCATGGACTAAAGAGATGAGAGATGCAATTTCTTTTTACAATCTCCCAAAAACAAAGAATGGAGATATTGTTGAGATAATTTGGGAACAAAGAAAATTTGAATATATGATATATAGTGGGGGAGAGGGGACATATATTACTGATTACAATGCCGATTTAATACTCTATACTTGTAAGTTCTTTAACACACCTGTACGTATTTTTAGATATGCAAATCTAATAGAACGTACCACCCCATAGTGTTGTATTATATGCCTATCTGTGCTATAATTATCATGTAATTAAATAATTTTTAGTCTTATTTCAATGAAAAAGATTAAAACTTTATTACTTAGCACTTTAATCACTTTAATAATTTTGTCTTCTAATGTAGCAAATGTATTTGCTGATGCAGATCCATATGGACCATACGGCCCTCACAAGCCAGTTCCAACAGGATTAGAAGACTTAGATCTTTTAGTATTACTAGGTATTACATCATATATTGGTGGAGTACTCTTAGTTACTGAATCTCAATTTTTAAAGAATAAAGTTCTTAAGTAATTAGATAAAGACCCTCGCAAGAGGGTCTTTTGTTTATTATTTGGAAGATATGCTAATATTTATCAATGACTACTTTCCTAAGAAAAAATTATGAACTGATAATTGTTCTCGCAATATGCTTTTTAATAATTATTCTCAACTTTGATTTTAGTAAACTAGTAATAGGCTTAGATAATGCTAGTCCATATTTCGATATATCTGATGTATTAGGAAGAATTAGGGGAACCTCCTCTATAATATATGGAGGAATTCTATTCCAAGCTCCCTTTATATATATATTAAAAGTCTTACAATTTACTCCGGAGGTAATCTCTAATTTATACATATCAATAAACTTTATATTAGGTTCAATTGGAATACTTCTTTTAACGAAGCGTATTACAAAAGACAGAATTGCTGCAATACTTTCAACAGTTATATTAATAACAAGTTTATTTACAATTTGGATAATCTCAAATCCGAATTTTCTCTTTATTGCATCCTATGGCACAATACCTCTTTTAATATACCTATTGTCAAAAGAAAAACTAAAATTAAAACATTATGTATTAATCTCTGTCCTCTCGATTCTTTTTCTAACAACAACACTTAATATTGTGGCATTTTTACTTTTTGCATCCCAGATTGTTTTAATAGCCTTTGTACTTTCAAAAAAGACCTCATCTATTAAAAGACTATTGATTTGGATAACAACCGTTATCCTTTTCTGGATAATCTCCATACAGTGTACGATGCTAATTAATGGAGATAGCTCTCTGTTTGTAATCCAAATCTTTAACTATATTGGAGATCTAATAAAACATCCGTATATGAGTGTAATATCTTCGGGCATTATTGCTTCTGAAAAGACAAATTCAATTTTAAATGTTGCAAATTTTTCAACAGGATGGATGGAGCTGCATGACTCAGGAAATGCCCCTGTCTTTGAATACTACGGAATATATAAGGAGAATATCTTTTACACCTTACTTGGAATAGCACCTTTTGCACTATCTCTCCTAGCCCTTGGACTCGAAAAAACCAAGAAAGTAATTGGACTTACTGCACTCTTGTTACTTTTTCTATTCCTATCTAGTAGATTTGGTGTTTCAGTAATTGAGAATATCCCATTCGTAAGAGAAGCTCTCAGATGGCCATCAAGTAAGTTATGGCCAATATATATCTTACCCTTAACAGTTCTCTCTGGAATCTCTATCTCCTATATAACGAAACTCCGTAAATTTGTTCCATATGTCATGCTTTCAACCCTCGTAGTTATTCTCCTCTTCTATTCTTTCCCTGTATTGAGTGGGAATTTAATATCTTCTAAGACAAAAGTAAATATTCCCCAAGAGTATTTTAATATCCCAAGAGATTCAAAAATATTAATACTTCCAAATCCTCAAAGACTATACATGAGAGAGTACGAATGGGGATATTACGGTTCTGATTTCATTTCATATATTAACAATTCTGAGATTGTTGATGGTGCAAATCTATATGAATACGCACCACTGTATGAGGAGATATTCCAAAGTGGAGTAATTCCAGGGGATATTGAGTATATTTTGTATGATACAAGTGCAGAGGTAAATCAAGACGATTCTACTATCCAAGAGAGTAGGGCACTACTTGAAGGATTAAGAAAGATAAGCTATAACGAATATTTCGAAATCTATGAAAGATAATAAGAACATCGTAGTAATGGCGTGGAGAGATATGTGGCATCCTGGAGTAGGGGGTGCTGAAATCTACATTATGAAAATGGTTGAGAACCTAAGAGATAATGGATATTCAATAAAATACCTTACTGCAAGATATCAAGGATCTAAAAAACAAGAAATAAAAGATGGAATAGAGTATATAAGAATGGGAAATTCAATTACCTTATACCTGCTTGCTCCTTTGTACTATCTTTTCAATTTGAAAAGAAACACTAGTCTTGT
>DCUE01000026.1:0-1223 GCA_002328465.1 Candidatus Dojkabacteria bacterium UBA2222 | reverse complement strand
AAAGAGAAACATATTATTACCGTCTCTCCTTCCTCAAAAGAAGATTTAATATCAAAGGGTTTTAAAGAGCAAAATATTACTATCATATATAACGGTATAGATGTGAAAGTTGTAGAAAAGATTCAGAAGAGGAATGATATTTTAAATATCATATCTTTGGGTAGAGTTAAGGCTACTAAACACATAGAGGAGGCAATTGAGATGATAGAGTATTCAATTAAAAAGTTAAATATTAAAAATATAAAACTTAGAATTGCAGGTAAAGGAGAGGATGAGATTAGGTTAAAAACTCTTGTAAAAGATAAGAACTTAGATGGTTATGTAGAATTTCTTGGTTTTGTTTCAGATCAAGAAAAGGAGGAACTCTTGGAAGAAGCCCATCTACATGTTCAATTCTCGAGAAAAGAAGGATGGGGCATTACTGTAATCGAAGCTGCTGCAAAAGGAACTCCTACTATCTGTTATCCTGTTGCAGGTCTCATAGATAGTGTAAGTGATGAAACCGGATATTTTATACGAGACTCTTTGAAAGAGACTTGGAAGAGAACAATAGAAGGGATTCAAGATAGTAATGAAGAATATATAAATAAGAAGGATAACGGTATTAAATGGGCAAGGAAATTTGAATGGGACAATCAAAAACGCCTCTTCTTAGATAAAGTTAATACTGTGACTACTAATATCGGGAGTGAAGCTGAAGCGAAAAATAGGAATATTAAATAAATATTTTTATAGTTATTTAATGTAATTTCAACCCTATCCCTCTTTGTTTCAATTATATAATCATAATAATAGTTACTTACGTAGATATTCCTTGTATCCTCACAATCTGTGTCAGCAATAATCCTGTTATTCTTGTATCGGATATTTGTAAAGCTACAACTATCTGGGGAGATATCTATCTCCTTCATAGAAATTAAAGAGTCCTCTGGAACATCTAAAAAGGAAATCTCTGATATCCTCTCATTTAATTCTGTCATTACAGATTTAGGCAGAACAAGTATACCCCCTAAGCTTGAGAATCCTCCGATATTTTCGATATTGAATTCAAACTTTTGATTTTCAACATTAATATCTCCTAATCTCGTCCATCTATATACCTCGAAAGCACTCTTAGTATCTACTTCATACCTATTATCATCAACTTCAATCCCTAACTTACCCCCAATATGGTTGTACAGTATATATGCATATACCTCACACTCTCCCGTACAGTTAACCTT
>DCUE01000056.1 GCA_002328465.1 Candidatus Dojkabacteria bacterium UBA2222 | reverse complement strand
GGAATATGCCCAATACATAGGAGATCATTTTCTCCTATTAAAGATTTATATATCTAGGGTTGTAAAAGTATATGTAAGGGGGGTATAATCATGTTCGTTGGGTCGCTAGCTCATCAGGTTAGAGCAACTGCCTTTTAAGCAGTAGGTGCTGGGTTCGAGTCCCAGGCGACTCACCATTTCTCCTTCTTAATTAAACAGTATATACATCATCATTTCTTACAGCACAGGAGAATAGCTCAGTTCCAGGGAAACACACATTTTGATCTGCGTATGAGACAATTACACAATCTTCACGAACTTTAATATATTCAACAGTTTGATCGTATAAATTCTTAATTCTCGCAATAGGGCTTCCACTCTTAACCATATCTCCTGGTTGTACTAGATATTCAACTATTCCTGAACTATTGGGAGTATATTTTGACCATACAAATTCATACAGACCTTCAAGTGGAAGTTTAAATTGATATTCCCAGTTTAGACCTTCTTGAGGAATCATTTTGAGGTGTTTAAGTATATTCTTAATTGAGTTCAATCCTGTATTTACAAATTTTGGTTTAACCAAAAGTGGACCTCCTAACTCTATGGTGAAGGTTGGAATTTTGGCAATATTTACTAAAGATCCAGAAATTGTTTTTGTTGCCATTACTGAGTCATTTCTATTTTCAACAAAATAGTTTATTCCAGAGACGTTTGAATATTCGAGCATTTTCTTAACTAAGCTCTTATCTTTTGGATTAGGAACATGATCAAGATATATGTAGGGTATTGATTCCATCGTATCAGTATGAAGATCAATCACTAAATCTGGCTTTGAAGAAACTATCTTTTCATAAATTCTATTAGCAACTCTTTCACCAAAATCACCATCAGGCTTACCTGGGAAACATCTATTTAAATCGTTTGATTCATTTGGTTCATATCTGTTTATTACTTCAAATCCTAGTGGGTTAAGAATAGGGACACAGTAAATCTTTCCAATTTTAAGGTTATCTTGTTTTAAGAACCTCATTAACCTCAATACAATTTCTATTCCTGTTACTTCATCACCATGTATTGCAGCCATAACCCACACAGTTGGTCCGGGTATTCCTGATTCAAAAAGAACAAAGGGGATTTTCCTGTTTGTTAAATCCACACCTTTATAAAGGGGGATATGTTTTTTTGTAATTTTAGTTTTCATGTTGAGATTATAGGATTTTAATCAATTTTAAGCAACGGAAGGGAAGATATTGAAATATTTTAGCAATTAGGTATACTAAGGTATATTACTTTTAGTAGGTATACCTATGAAGAATATTGTATTGATACTTAGTATATTTGTATTATCAATATTATTAGTTACGGTAGCCTATCTTCTGAAGAATGAAAGTCTTTGTTGCAAATACGATCTGTGTAAGCAGTTAACTACCCTTTGTGTTGATAATCCTGATGATGATTTAAATGAAGTTCTTTCCGCAAAAGGACAAACCCTTATCCTAGACAATATAAAAAGTGGAGACACTGTTGATTTAGGATTTGAAGTGAAGGGAAGTGTAACTGGAGATTGGTTCTTTGAAGGTACATTCCCTGTTAGAGTATTAAATCAGCAAGGAGAGATTGTAGAGACTCTCTCAGCAGAAGCTCTTGAAGAGTGGACTACAGAGGAAGCTGTTCCCTTTTCATTCAAGATTGATATGGATTTAGAGGAAGAGAGTATTGTTGTATTGAAATTTGAAAAGAGTAACCCTTCCGATTTAGAGGAGAGCAACGATTCAGCAGAAATAACAGTAACCTTGAAACCTTTGGAAAGTGAAAAAGAGATTGAAACTATGAAAGTCAAAGTATTTTTTAGTAGCTCAAAATTGAACCCAGATCTTATTGATTGTTCATTAGTATTTCCAGTTCAAAGAGAGATTGATAAAACTGTTGCAGTTGGAAGAGCCGCTTTAACGGAGCTATTCAAGGGAACAACAGAGCAGGAGGAAGATGCAGGCTATTTCACGAATATTAATGATGAAGTAGTTATTCAAAGCCTTACAATCAAAGATGGTATTGCTAGAGTTGATTTGAATAGTAAATTAGAGGAGGGTGTTGGGGGAAGTTGTAAGACCTCTGCTATCCGAGCTCAAATATCTGAAACATTAAAGCAGTTTAGCACTGTTGATTCTGTAGCTATATCTATCAATGGTGTTTCAGAAGATATATTGCAGCCCTAATTAAGACTTTCTTCTAGAGCTTTTGCAGCATTAAGTATCGTTAATTCATCTAATGTTTTCCCAATAAACTGTATTCCTGTTGGTAGATTCTCTACTTTACCATTTGGAATTGATATTCCAGGTAATCCTGCCTCAGAACTTCCTTCTGCAAGTATATCTGACATCTCTCCAAAGAGTGGATTGTCAGCTTCTTCATCTTTTAGTGCAGTAGTAGGAGTGGTTGGAGATACAATACAATCATATTTCTTAAGAATATTTTCTAAGTCTTCTTTTATTAATTGTCTGACCTGTTCTGATTTCTTGAAATACTCATCTGCATATCCTGCAGAGAGAGAGTAAGTACCTGTCATAACTCTTCTCTTTGGTTCTTGACCAAAACCCTCTCCTCTAGTTGATTCGTAATATGTTTTTACAGTACTCTTATCCTTACCTTCTAAACCGTATCTTGTACCATCATATCTTGCTAAGTTTGATGACACCTCACTTCTACATGTAATTGTATACACTGACATAGCATATTGAGGATTTAATACGTTCACGTATTCGATATTTGCTCCTAATTTTTTTAATATCTCAACACTTCTATTGAAATTCTCCAGAACACCTTCCTGTATATCCATATCAAGGTACTCTTTTGGAATACAGATATTCATCCCCTTTATCTTAGAGGAATCAATAGCTGAGAAGTAATCCAATGTTGGAGCATCATATGATGAGAAATCTTTTGAATCATGTCCTGCTATTACTGAAAGAATTAATGCACTATCCTCAACACTCTTAGTAAGAGGACCTGGACTATCCAATGAAGAACCCATTGCAAGTACTCCATATCTTGATACTCTCCCATATGTCGGTTTAAGACCAACAACACCACACCAACTAGCAGGTTGTCTTAGTGATCCCGCTGTTTCAGTACCTAGTGATCCTGCACAAAAATCTGCGGCAGTTGCTGCTGCAGATCCACCACTTGAGCCACCTGGTAACCTTTCTACGTTATGAGGATTTCTTGTTGGACCGTAATATGATGTTACTGTTGATGAACCGTGACAGAATTGATCTAAATTTGTTTTTCCTAAAAATATAGCTCCCTGTTCAAGGAGTTTTCTTGTAACAGTAGATTCATATACAGGTCTATATTCGTCCAATATATGAGAGGCACATGTAGTTAAAATATCTTTAGTACTAAAGACATCTTTAATTGCAAGTGGAATTCCTCCTAATTTTTTGTTTTTCTCTTCCTCGAAGTTATTATCAAATCTATTTGCACTTTCTAATGCTTTTTCAGAAGATACTGTTATATATGAATTTATCTTCTTATCTTCTCTATCAATTCTTTCAAGATAGTAATGAGTAATCTCTGATGCAGAGAGTTCTTTCTTTAATAGCTTCTCTCTTAATTGTGTAATTGTTAAATTATGCAATACATATATCCAATGAAATTATCATCTGATTCTATCAGAATTTGAGTAATGTTAAAACAATTAATATACAAGAAATTGTCAAAAAGAATCCAACTAATACCTGAGGTAATGTATGTCTCTTTAGCTGTAATCTAGACCATCCTATCAAAGGTAAAAGTAGAGTTAAAAGGTATAGCTGTGGTATTTGCCAAATATATATTATTACAAAGATTGCAGTTGTGCTCCATATCATATGAAAACTTATCTTCCAGAAGAAAGTTATTAGAAATCCCCAAAAAAATGAAAGATTAAGAATGGCATATATTAATATTAATGTAGGTTGTGATGTGAAGAGGGATATGAAGAGAGATATTAAAAGAGAAATTGATATTACAGTAAAAAGTTTAGGTCTTTCTTCCCTATTTGTTACGTTTAGATCTGATGTGATTCCAAATTTCTTAAAAAGAATCATAGTTAATATTGGAATTAGGAGGGTAAAAAGTGCTAAAAGAATATTTAATTCCAAAGAGACCTTCGAGTTTAAGAGAAGCGACAATATCGAAGTAAATACCAGAGAAAGCGTAACTATTTTTGAAAGAAAATGGGCTATAGAATTTTTTAAGGCTTCATTTTTCATATTGATTAGTAATAGAAGTATACCAAATACGAGAAATATACATGAGAGAATGTCAGAAGTTTCTAAATTAATGAAAAATTCTTTATCTATTCTTAAGGTATTCATAAATAGTCGGATTAAGGCGTAATTTACAAAATATATTCCCGTTATTAATCCTTTTTGGTTAGATTTCTTTCTTACAAAAAATAAAATCAAAAAGCTTAAAATATTTAGTATAGATTCGTAAAGGAATACCGGATGAAAATGTGAGAACTCTTTTAAGGTAGCTATTCTATACTCAACTGGAATATATATACCCCATGGAAGAGGGGTTGGTTTGCCATACAGTTCGTAATTAAAGAAATTTCCAATTCTCCCAATTGCATGTATTAGTGGTAAAAATATTAATACCGAATCAGTTAATTCTAAAAGCTTGATCTTCTTGTATTTTGATATTAGCAGAAGTGATAGCAGTATGCCTATTAAGCCACCGTAGAATGCCAATCCTCCATCCCATACTGAGAAGACTCTAACTGTTCCCTGTTTAATTTCCTCAAGATTGTGTAGTAGAAAGAGAGCACGAGCACCTATTAAAGCTGAGAGAACGATACAGAGGATATTTAGGTATGTAAGTTTTTTATAGCTCCTTCTAATTAACTCTATACCAAGAACAACAGCTATTCCAATTAGAAGACCATATATACTCATATGATAATTATATTAGTAATGGTGACCTATTGCTATTCTCAATGATTATTAATCTATGTAAAGCTCTTGTTATTGCTACGTAGAGTAGTCTTGTTGATAGCTCTGTATCAGGATATGTGTCACTATTAACATCTAATATAATGACGGAATCAAATTCCAACCCTTTTGCATTTTCAACAGGAAGAATGAGTAATCCTGTTTTGTAATCTTCTTCAGNNCTACAGACCAAAGCACAGGTTATGCTTCCTTTTTCAAACTCCTTTTTTATTAAAGACATTAATTCTTTTGTTTCCTTTTCACCTAAGTTTTCAATATTTACCTTATGATTAAGAGTTCTGATTTCTTCCCCATGTCTAAGTATTGCTTCAGGTAGTTTATATGTTTTAGGAAATCTATCTCTAAATATTTTATTTGCAAACTCAATTATCTCTAAAGTAGTTCTATAGCATCGGTTAAGCTGATGATATGAATACTTCTTGTTTTTGAATTTGTCAAAAAGAGATATTACTGAATTCCAATCCTTTATGTAGAAGGGGGGTATTATTGATTGTGCAAGGTCTCCCGCTATTGTGACATTTTGATTTTTTGCAATTTGAAGAAGGGTTGTAATTTGAATTAGACTTAAATCTTGTGCTTCATCTATCATGACATAATCTTTCTGATACTCAGAATGACCATGTAGTTTTAGATAAAGATAAAGGATTGGTGCAAGGTCCTCCATTCTATATGTTTTAGTTTTACCAGAACGTACTGCTCCTTCTAAGGTATATTTTGATATATCTTTTTTTACATAGCCCTTTTTGAACATATTTCTATATACTTCTATTGGAATAGTCATTCTATTAAAGTATTTAATAATCTCTTTCTTTTTCTCAACTTCAGAATCGTTTGTTTGATAGAATGAACCAACTATCTTATCTTTAAACTGTTTTTGGACAAATGCATACTCTAAGGAAAGTATTAATCGTTCGTCCAAAGTGATAAAGGGATGGGTTTCTTTCAATTCATAATATCTTTTTCTTATTAT
>DCUE01000019.1 GCA_002328465.1 Candidatus Dojkabacteria bacterium UBA2222 | reverse complement strand
TTTCAAGTATACTTCCGTAATCAAGTAATTTCATTAGGAATCTCTCAGTACCTAGTGCAAATCCACCATGTGGAGGACAACCGTATTCAAAATATTCAAAATACTCCTTTAGAGATTCTTCACCCATACCTCTCTCTTTGGCACTCTCTTTAAGATTTTCTAATCTATGCTCTCTCTGTGCTCCCGTTGTTATCTCAATACCCTTCCAGAATAGGTCAAAACCTAAAGCCAAGGTTGGGTTGTTGGAATCCTTCATATGATAGAAGGCTCTTCTTTTGTGAGGGTAATCATATACAAAGAGGAACTCACAACCACTTTCTTTTTCCATTATCTCAGAAAGACCTCTTTCCTCTTCTGGTGAGAAGTCTCCTTCATCTTTACTTTGTATACCTGCTTTAGCTAATTTCTCCTTTGCTTCTTTTACAGAAATGAATGGGAAATCTCCATCAGGGACTTTTACTTCAGTATTAAATACTCTCTTTATTTCATCCCCATATTTTTCTTTTATTTCAGAGAGTGCAAATTTAAGCATCTCTTGTTCAAATTTACATACATCTCTATAGGAGTCTATATATCCTATCTCTACGTCAAAACTTGTATATTCAGTTAAATGTCTTGTTGTAAATGATTTCTCTGCTCTAAATACTGGACCCATATTAAATACTCTATCTAAGTCTGCTGCTATACCCATCTGTTTATGGAATTGAGGAGATTGAGCAAGATATGCTTTTCTATCAAAATATTTAACCTCAAATACATTGGAACCAGATTCACTCGCAGCACTTATTATTCTTGGTCCTTGAATTTCTTTAAACCCATTTTCTATACAGTATCTTCTAAACCTGTCACCCATCTCTGTTGCAATAGCCATCATTAAAGAATTCCTTTCAGATCTAAGATCTATCCATCTGTAATCTAATCTTTTGTCTAAGTTAGAAATATTCTTTGAATATGGTTGCTCTATTACAATTGGTAGAGGGGTTTTTGCTACAGAATCAATCTTAATCTCTTGTATTTCAATTTCATATCCACTTTGTACTTGCTTTGCCTCTTTAACCAATCCGGTAATATCTACTACAGATTCTGGAATTAAACTCTTTACGGTATTAAATACTTCAATATTTCCTCCAGACCATGCAACTGTTTGTACCTTTCCTGAGATATCTCTAACTATTAAGAAGGCAATTTTACCTTGGTCTCTAAGAGTATCTACTCTTCCTCTTATTCTTACTGTTTCACCTATATGATTTTTTAATTCAGATATCAATGTTCTTTCCATGTTTTTAATAGATATGATTATTCCGTTATTATATAGTCATCCATTAAAAAGAACAACAAAATATTTGATGTATGACAATGTAGTTGGTAATATCGATACTATCTATGACTGTTAAAGAAACTCAGAGATCTGAAAAAAATAGAAAGACTCTTCCAGAAGAGAGATATGATATTAAATTGTTTAAACAGGCTGTTAAAGCCTCTAAAGAGGCCAAGATTTTAGAGAGAAGAACCAAAAAAAGGAAAGAGTTTTTAAGAGGACTCCTTTCTATATCAATTGTTTTCGCTGTTGGACTATTAATATATTTCCTTCTTCCTTTGTTTGCTCCTAAGGATGAGTATACTTTGGCTCAGGAACGTCCTGTGGTCTTAGATTTTGAAAGTATTGAGAGTGAAGAGATTTCCTTTGAAAAGGACCTTTCTATAAAAGTGGGTGATATATCAGGGGAGAGTGTAATAGCCTTTAATCCATCAAATGGAGATATTCTGTATGAGAAAAATATTAATGAGAAGAGGAGTATAGCAAGTTTAACAAAATTACTTACAGCCATTATTGTTCTTGAGAATTACAAACTAGATGAGGTTATTAATGTATCTGTAGAAAATATACCGGAAGATTTAGATTGGAAACTAGGTTTAAAGGAGGGAGATAAGATATCTGTTGAGAATCTTCTAAAAGCTATGTTAATGAGTTCATACAATGATACAGGATACATTATTGCTAATGCATATCCATACGGTGGCTATCCAGGCTTTATCAAGGCAATGAATAGGAAGGCAGAGGCTTTAAAGATGAAATCATCTCACTTTAGTAATCCTGCTGGTATAGATGAAGAGGGGAATTACTCAACTGCATTGGATGTTGCAATTCTTACATCTGTTGCTCGTAAATATCCAGATATTCTTAGAATTGTAGGAATGGGTAAAGATGTTGTAAATTGGAGCTCAGAGAAGGGATTAATGAATAGGGAGGTACAGACTACTAACCAACTTTACGGAGTAAATAGGTATATTAAGGGATTAAAAACGGGTATTACTGATTTAGCAGGTCAATGTTTTACTGGATATTTTGTATATCCTAATGGTAAAGAGTTGATAACTGTTGTAATAGATTCTAAGGACAGATTTGGGGATACGACACTTTTGGAGAAGTATACAAGGGAGCTATTAAAATGAGAACAGACCATTACCCTCTTCAATAGGGGTCTCCTCTAACTCTATTTTATCTCCAACAATGGCGTAGTTTATAGCTGGATAATATATATGGAAGTCTGCCCATTTACCATTCTTTAATTCAGCTTGACCACCGAAAAGATATACAGGTTGAAGATATTTCTGTTCAAGTAATCCTTCATAATATGTGATGTTTACGGAAGTAACTAAGAATCGGGATATTTCCTGAGGTGTATACGGTTGAACTTCATCACTGTCATAGTTCACAAATACTATGCTCCCTTCACCATTCTCAACCTTATCTTTCGCAATGGAAGGATCTATTAATGGATATGTTCCACAGTGATCTGGCTCTATATTCCATACTTTATAGTCTATTTGATATATGTTCTTTAGTATTTTCAAGGAGTCATTTTCTGCTCCAACATATACAGAGATATTTGATTTAACGGGATTTTGGTATGTTAATAGGGTACTAAAGTTATATACCTCAACACTCTCGTTATTAATAATTGTTTTACCCATTTCATATGTTAGATTTCTTCTTAGAAGTGCAGATACAACACTATCAGCTCCTCTGATATCTGTCCTTATTGATATCATTGGNNTGTTCTTAAAGCTGTAGTAGCTAAAGATATTGCTTCTGATTCACTAGGTAAATCTTTGTTTCTTCGAATCTCTCTAATTTTACTTACACTTGTACTAAATGTGAAATTTAGGTCCCTAGCATTTACAGAGAGACTTCTTGAGGTATTTGTATCGTAAAAAATATACTCAGTTGTTCCTCTTCTTTTCATCTCTTCAGGTGCAAAACCCATTTTCTTTGCAAGTATTTTTGCTTGTGCCTGGGAATCAATATACTGTCCCAAATCTGTATATCTATATACATTTACAACATCAGGTAAATCATCGTCCAATTTACCAGTGTCTGTTTGAACTTCGAAACTTACTGTAGTACCTGATAGAAGTTCTAATGAGGGGATAGTTAATGTGTTCTCCAAAAATTCCTCTTTAGTTTCCGTACATGCAAAATTAGGAGTTACATATTCAATTGGAATATTTGGTTCTTTAAATGGATTAAGGGCAATAAATAGTATTATTATTAAGATTCCAAGAAATCCTATTACAATTGATCCAAATCTTTTAGTCCAGAATGCTGCTTCCGTTAATGTCATGGTATAATAATAACAGTGTATATATGTTATATCAACCTAATTTTATACCACTTTCTTTAATATGAGAACAGATGATGAGAATAAAATAATATCTGAATTACTTTTTAGTGATATTAAAGAGAGTAAAAATGAATTACTAAAAAGATATCCAAAGAGAAATCTAGATGAGAATCAATTAATCCTTAGGTTTGCCCCAAGTCCTACTGGCTTTATACATATTGGTAATGTATATACCAGTTTAGTTGGATATATTCTCTCTAAAAGAAGTAATGGGGTATTCATTTTAAGAATAGAGGATACTGATAAAGTAAGGGAGGTCAAGGATGGTATTACTCAAATTATAAATGGTCTTAAATATTTCGGTGTTGAATTTGATGAAGGGATGGTTAATGAGGGAGAGAGTAAGGGAGAGTATGGACCGTATGTTCAAAGTCAAAGGGTTGATATATACAAAGTATTTGCTAAGGACTTAGTGTCAAAGGGATTAGCATATCCATGTTTTAGTACTACAGAAGAGCTAGATAGTATAAGAGAGGAACAAACAAACTCTGGTGTAAGAACAGGATATTTTGGGAAATGGGCAAAGTGGAGAGAGGCATCTTTTGATGATATTAAAAAACAGTTAGATATGGGTACTCCCTTTGTAATAAGATTGTATTCAAAGGGTAATATTGAGAACAAAATTAATACAAGGGACCTAATTAAAGGGGGTATTACTCTTTCAGAAAACGATATGGATGCTGTTTTACTTAAATCAGATGGATTACCTACATATCATTTTGCTCATCCAATAGATGATACTTTAATGGATATTTCATTTGTACTAAGAGGTGATGAGTGGCTATCTTCTCAACCTTTACATATGGAGATATTTAAGGTGTTAGATTTCAAGCAGTTAGAATATGGTCATATTTCCCCACTAATGAAAATGGATGAGGGAGGGAAGAGAAAGTTAAGTAAAAGAAGGGATCCTGAATTCGCAGTTTCCTTCTATATTGAGAATGGATATCCTGTTGATGCTGTTAAAGAGTATCTTTTGAATATTGCAAATTCTAATTTCTCCGATTGGAGAACACAGAACTCTGAAGTAGATCTTTTAGAATTTAATTTAAAGTTAGAGAAATTTAATAAGGCAGGAGCACTTTTTGATATTACGAAATTGAATGATATATCAAAAGAGTATATCTCTAAACTCAAAGCAGAGGATGTATATACAAGAGTATTAGAATGGTCAAAAGAGTTTAATACAGAGTTAAATGATAAATTGGTTAATCATAGGGATTACTGTATTAACATTTTTAATGTTGAGAGAGAGGGAGAAAAGATTAGAAAGGATATTGCTAAGTGGAGTGATATACCTTCTCAGTTTGAGATATTCTTTGATGATATGTATGAGGGTTCAAGTAAAGATGTATTAGATATGGATAAGGGGTTACAGGGTGATATATTAAATAGTTTTTTGGATACATACTACTTTGGTGATGATTCGTATGAGTGGTTTAACAAGATTAAAAAGATTGGGCAGGATAATGGATTTTGTATAGATTATAAAGAGTATGAGAGTAATCCAAAGAAGTTTAAGGGTAGGGTAGGTGATGTTGCAATGGTAATTAGGGTAGCTGTAACTGGTAAAAAACAGACTCCAGATTTATATCAAGTTATGCAAGTAATGGGCGAGGATAGAGTAAGGAGTAGAATTAAAAGGTATTTAAACTCGCTGTAGGTGTAGTATAATTACTCATTAGTGCCGGATCGTCTAATGGTAGGACGGCGGTCTCTGGAACCGTTAATTCTAGTTCGAATCTAGGTCCGGCAAATTATTTTTTCTTAAAGTAACCATTAACCCATTTATTTTTTCAATAGCAGAGTTTACTATTGTGTTTTCATATATTGGAGGTCCTACCTCATCTATTACTCTTTCTATTTCATCTTCTGAAAGTAATATCTTAATCTCATTCTCATTACTGTGTGATGCACTTTTGAATTTTTCATATAGCTGAGTACCATTAAATATCTCTATATTAAGGATATTTAGTAGTTCAGATAGCTCTTGCTTTGTAATTGCTAATACTCCTCTTTGCATAGTATGTATTTAATAGATTAGATATTTATATATTCTTCATTTTATTTTACAATATACATAGATTAAATTAAAAACAAGTATAATGATGAAAGGCAAACTATACAGATCAGAAAAAGATAGAATGTTAGGAGGTGTATGTGGAGGATTAGGTGAGTACTTTAGTATAGATTCTACAATAGTAAGGTTAATATTTGCTCTCATTGTCATATACGGTGGTAGTGGTTTAATACTGTATATAATTCTTTGGATAGTTGTACCTAGTGAATCGCAGGTAGGAGGCAGTAGTGACGAGGTTGTTAAAAAGAATACCCAAGAGATTAGAGAGAAGGTTAAGAAGGCAGTAAACAGGATAGATACTGATACTAAGCATAAATAAGTTATATATTTAAATTTATATATTCTTTAAATATGGAAAGTAATTCAGGATATTCATCTCCTAGAAATTACTCATGGGCGGCATTTCTAATACTAGTAGGTATAATGTTTCTTCTTAATACAACAGGTGTAGTTTCTTGGACAATATGGATGTATGTACTTAGGTTTTGGCCAATATTAATTGTTCTAATTGGGGTAAGAATAATATTGGGTAACTCTCTTTTTGCAAGGATAGTTGGTATGTTACTTACAATTGTATTAACAGTTGGAGCCCTTGGTGTTGCATATATACAGGCAGGGGGGCAGGGGTTGTCATTTTTACCTAAAAAAGTAAATGATTGGGTACTAGAGGGGGGCAGTGGTGTGTTTAATCTAAAAGCAGATACAGTTCAGGAGTCTGAGGAGTACTCTTTTGATGAGTATGAGGGTATTAAAGAGCGAGCGTTTAAAATGGATGTAGGTGCTTGTAAGTTTACCATTGAAGATGAAGACATTTCGAAGCATCTTAAGATTGAATCCTCTTACCCTGAGGCGTATAAATCTCCTAAGTTGGAGAGTTCTTTTGAAGAGGGTAAATTAGATTTAGAATTTGTTGGAGCTTCTGCAAAATCAGTAAATCTTTTCTATGATGAATCCGAGTATGATATTACATTTGGTAAATTAGATACTTCTACAGATTTAGATATTAAATTGGGTGCAGGTGAGGGAAGAGTCACATTAGAAGAGTTAAAGGTTAGAGATGTTTGGGCAGAGGTTGGTGCTGGTAAGTTAAGTATGGATTTTGGAATGGATTCTCTACCTAGTGGAGAGTTAAGATTTTCAGTAGGTGCAGGACAAATTACTCTTAGAATCCCTCAGAGAGTTGGATATGAGTTAACATATGATTTAGGTGTAGGGGAGATTAAAGCTGCTGGAAGAGATATCTCAGGTATCTCTGGTGGTAGGGGGAAGTTTACATCTAGTAATTTCAATACATCAGATATAAAGTTAAATATATTTGTATCAGTTGGTGTAGGTTCATTTAATATTGAAAGTAATTAATATTTAAAAATTTAAATTATGAAAATGAGTCCTAAATTTCTTTTTGGAATACTAGTTGTAGTTGTTGGAATAGTATTACTGTTTGAACAGGCAGGTATATTCCCTCTGTTTAGTAAGTATATATGGGTGTTTTTTGCTAAATTATGGCCATTAATACTAATTGCTTTCGGTGCTAAGCTTCTAATTGTTAGAAATACAGCTCCTGGGTTTGTACTTCTTCTTTTGGGTGTTGTATTTCTTTCTACAAATCTTTTTAGTTGGGATTTCTTTTCAGTACTCTGGCCAGTAATAATAATTGCATTGGGTATATCACTTCTGTTTAAGAGTGAAAAGAAACAGGAGGATGGGAAAGTTGTTTCAGAGAAAGATTTTCTTTCTGAGACAGTAGTATTCTGGGGTATAGATAAAAAAGTTAAATCTAAAGAGTTTAAGGGGGGAGAAATAAATGTGGCATTCGGAGGGATTAAGTTAGACTTAAGAGATGCAAAGGTAGCAAAAGAGGGTGGTAAGTTACATATTAACTGTGCTTTTGGTGGTGTTGAGGTTTTTGTTCCTAAGGAGTGTAGGATTAAAACAAGTGGTACAGGAATTTTGGGGGGATGGGACTCACAGCTTCAAGAGAGAAAGATTGACGAACCTGTATTAGAGATAACTGGGGGAGTGATATTTGGAGGTGTAGATATTAAGGAGTAAATAATTTTAGATTAAATACTATGTCATTTGATCCAGAGTGGGAGCCAGTACATTTTGTAGAAAATCAGAGAGTGGAAGTAGGTAATGCTGTTGGTATATTTGCTAGGGCAGATTCTAGAGATGTTACACCTGAGCAGGTTGAATCTAATTTGGATGATTTAAATCCAATACTTAAAGAATTTGCTACAGACCAGAATTTAGAGTATGTACCTTCTGCTTTGTGTTATCAAGATGATTTTAAGATGAGTCCAACAATTTTAAAGATGGCTCATACCACAATGAATCTTAAAGGATTTCCCTCTTTAAATGATTCATACTTTGTTTTAGATATTAGGAGTTTAAATGGTGATGAGAAGTATGTTGTAAGATTAAATGATAGGTTAAGAACCCAATCTTACAATCTTTCTGTATGGAGATATGATGAGGGGAAATTTAATAGAATAAGTGATGTTGAGGGTAAGAAGAGTAACAATGAAATATACTTAGCTACTAATCGTTTATACAGGTTTTCAGATCCTAAAGAGTTGAATCCTTTTCGGGAAATTGCAATTACAGTAAATCCTTCTCTAAGAGAGAAAGCTTCTCGTTAATACTATGTATTCCTTCTAACCAGAATTCTTTTTTAGATATATCTATACCCATATCTAAAAATATTTCCTTAGGTGATTTAGAGGAACCTGCTTTAAAGAAGGTTTTAACATATTCAATATCTTTAGGATTTTCTCTTACCCTTTTTTGTAAGTATTTTGATATTAGTAGACCACTAGCGTATGAGTATGTATAGAAGAACATTCTAATATGATCCCAGTATAGCCATCCTAATTTCATATGTTCATCTTTTAATACACTCTCTCCCAAGTATTTAGACATTTCAGTAACAAATATATCTGAAATATCTTTAGATGAAAGAAAGCCTTTCTCTTTAAACTGTTTGTGCAACTCTAATTCAAAATTGTAACAAGCTATCTGTCTAAATATACTAGATATATCTTGCTC
>DCUE01000051.1 GCA_002328465.1 Candidatus Dojkabacteria bacterium UBA2222 | reverse complement strand
CTTAACTTAGAAGTACCACCACTCATAGCGATACCCCTATCCATTATATCAGCAGAAAGTTCAGGAGGGGTTTTCTCTAAGACCCCCTTAATGCTATTGATAATACTCAGAAGAGGTCTCTTAACTGCTGCTGCTACATCATTGGAGTCAACAGTAATAGCCTTTGGTAATCCAGCCCCAAAATCTCTTCCTCTTACCTCCATACTCTTAGGATTTTTTATATCAATTGCAGACCCTATTCGAATCTTAATATTTTCAGCTGTCTGTTCACCTATTAAAACTCCCTTTTTCTTCTTCATATAGTTAATAATGGCTTCATTTATAGCATCACCCGCTATTCTTAAAGAATCATATTCAACTATTCCATCCATTGATATAACTGCAATCTCTGCAGTTCCTCCACCCAAGTTCACAATCATGTTCCCTGAAGATGTCTCTATCGGTAAACCCGCTCCTAATGCAGCTAAAAGAGGCTCCGGTAACATGGTAATCTCCCTTGCCCCAGCATTTGTGGCTGCTTTTACTACAGCTCTCTGTTCAACTGTTGTAATACCCGCAGGTACACTGATAACTACATCTGGTTTAAAGAATCTCGATTTCCCTAATGACTTATTAAAAAAGTATTTTAGTAATGCCTCGGTAATTCTTGAATCGGCTATTACACCATTTCTCAATGGTCTCTTTGCAACAATATTATCAGGGGTTTTACCAATCATCTTTTTTGCATCAGAACCGACTGCTATTACTTTAAATGTGTTTACATCAATAGCAACAACGGTTGGTTCAACAAATGCGATACCTTCGCCCTGAACAAAAACTACTGAATTAGCAGTACCTAAGTCTATTCCTATTTTTTTTCCTAACATGCCAGATTATACCAATTAAATTGCTCCTACGATATGATATACTAGATTTACAATGAAAAAAGCAGACTACAATAAAAAACTTTTCTCATTAATCTCAATACTTGCATCAATATTTGTATATACAGGTGCTATAGCAATATATTTCTATGCAAATGGTTGGAGATTGGGAGATACAAATCAGCTTTTTATTAAAACCGGTGTATTAACAGTAGAATCGGATCCATTTCTAGCAAATGTATACGTAAAAGGCGAGGATAAAGGGAGAACTCCAAAAAGTGTAAGCTTACCTATTGGAGAATACAAGATATCCGTATATAAAAGCGGTTATCATGAATGGGTTAAAAATGTTGAAATAAAAGAACAGAAATCTACTCCTGTATACCCTTGGCTAGTAAAAGAAGATATCAAGAAGGAACAGAATTTCTTACTACAGGGCAAGAAATATATTAATAGCTGGATAGACCAGTATGATAATCATATATATTTTCTTGTTAATGAATACTTAGCTCAAAATCAAATCTATAGGTACTCACTATACAGGTTCGATACTAATACTGCATTCTGGGATATGGGCTCAAATCCAAGAACAGTACTAACATTTGATACCATCTCTGAACCAATTGTCGAGATACAACTCTCCCCGAATGGACTATTAGGGGTACTGACTATAGTAAGTCCCGAGGTTACAAAATACTATCTTCTTGACTCTACAAAAAGCTCAACACTTAACAACCTAATGGAATTAAACCTTTCTGTCTTCTCTTCTTACGATATGACTTGGTCCAGAAATAATCAGTATTTAATGTTTGATTCTGAGAGNNNNGAGTATCAGTTAGAGGATGATATATATTCATACATTCTCATACAACAACAGATGGATGGCTCTGCACCAAAAACATTAGTTACAGATCTCTTCTTTCAAAAGAATAACGACTATATCTTAAGATATAGGGAAGATACAGGGGATGGAAAGTACTCTCCTTTTACCAATTCCCCGGAAAGTACCAAGAGTGTTGGTAAGATAAAGACTTTTTTTGTTAACCAAAACGCAAAGGGTATATATATTGAAACAGATACCTCCTCATATTGGTACAATGTTAATAATAAAAGATATTACTTAATATCACCCTACTCTGCAGATTTAGTAGACTTCTCTCATGATAATTACAAATTGATATTTAAGAATGAGAAGGGATATGGAGTATTTACTTTGCAAAAGGAAGATGGGGATCATACAACTGTCATCGGCTCAGAAGAAATTAAGGATGCAGAAAAAGACATATCTACTATAAAGTGGATTTCTAACTCTTTAAATATTTGGTATACAAAAGGCAAATCTATGTATATTGCTGATAAGGATGGGGAAAATAGTATTAAGATATTGGAGAATATAGATACAAATATATATCAAGGTATTACTTCTTCAAGAGAGAAGATAATTACTCTCTCTGTAGGGCAAGAGAACGAAGATGGGAGTAAGGATATCTCAATCAATTCGTATATCCTACACTAATAACTACTTCTTCTTTTTAATCTGTATCTTCTCGGTTGCATAGAAATTCTTCTTAAATCCTCTACCCAACATCATTTCTGTATGCGCTTGAAGATAAGGGATAAACCCAAAGCTCAACATCTGAACAGCTATTAGTACAACTTCACCAAGATCTAGAATATTTCTCCATAAAGGCCAATCTTTAGGGATGGGGATTAATCTTCTTCTGTAATATATTAAGAATCCATTACATACAATCAATAGACTCAATAAGAAACTCATGGCTGTAGGAAGATTATACGCTGCAGAACTGTATGCGTAATCTGGACTAAATACCCCCAATAAATCGAGACCGATAGTCATTAGATATACAACAGTAAAGAATAATATATAGTTTTTTACCATAGAGAACACCATATGGAATTTCCAATTTATTGGTATATCTTTTGTATAAATCAAAGCTGCCAAGGTTGTTGGAAATATAATGATACCCCATCCCCATCTATGCTGTTGCTTATAAAATGACTTATACGATTTCACCATTGTCTCATTTTCAACTGCATCACTATCACTTGGGAGATACACCTCTTCACCTCTAAACTGTCCTTTATACCTAACAACTGCATTCCAGAAGAAGGTAGTATCATCAATACCTAATTGAGGATCCCAGAAATGAACCTCCTTTAATGTTCTTAGGTTAACAACATAAGAAGAGAAAGATGCTTTTGAACTGAATACACTATTCGAGAAGGGTATGGTTTCATATTTCTCCGTAGTCCAGTTGTGTATAGTAACAAGGGTTAGCATGGTTGATTGTACTCGTATTAATACTGGTACTCTCCAAATATTATTATTAAGCGTATAAACAGCACTTGTATAGTATTTCTGATCTGGTAAATCAACAGTTAGATATTTATAAGTGATAGCCGATAAGTATTTGGGGTGAGGTCTCAAGTCACAATCACATGTAATCAATANNAAGTTATGAATATCTTTACCCTCTTTCTCATACCTCCTAACTAGATTTCTAGTAGCCCAATTTATATTTGCACCTTTTACTCCAGCAGCCTCCCCTTCAATTCCAGATGGATGTACATAGTACTCCATACTTGCAAATATATTCCCATACTTTTTCTTCAATATATTAAAGGCAGGGATTTGGATATCATTTGCAGTCCTTTCTTCCATTGCAACAACAACATGGATCTTCTTTCCCCCGACATCACTTTTACTCCATGCCTCAAAAGATGGTTCCAAAACATCCAATCCCTCCTTATATACAGGACATAGATATATATACTCCAATTTCTCAAATCTCTCGCTATCTACTTCTTTA
>DCUE01000022.1 GCA_002328465.1 Candidatus Dojkabacteria bacterium UBA2222 | reverse complement strand
CAAGCATCCTATCTACTTCGTCTAAAACGACATTGTTTATTTTTAATAGGTTGATGGCTCTTCTTTCTGTTAAATCTTTTAATCTTCCCGGTGTAGCAATAACAAACTCGGGATCTCTACGTAAAATTCCTATTTGTGCTCCCATACTATTTCCTCCCATAACTAATACTGACCTAAGTCCAGTATTTCTAGCTAACTGCATAAATTCATCCTGTATCTGCATAGCCAACTCTCTAGTAGGTACTATTATGAGGAATCTTTGAGATTCATCTAATACTCCCTTGTTAATCATTGGTATTAAGAATGCAGCAGTCTTACCAGATCCTGTACTTGCCATTCCTAATATATCTCTTCCTTGGAGAATATGTGGTATCGCTTCATACTGAATCTTGGTTGGACTAGTATATTTCTTGTATGTAATATTTCTCTTTAATTCCTTAACTAGGTCAAATTCTAATAGACTATGGTCTAATACATATATACTTGGTAAATCTTCATATACAGCTTTTGCTATTAATTGATTTACACTTATACTACTTCCCTTTCTATTATATCCTCCACCTCTCCTACTATTACTGTATGAGGAGCTTCTATATGAACTTCTTCTATTGAATCGGTTACTATGACCGTATTTATATCTGGAATTATTTTCCATGATTTAGTTAACATTAATTTTATTTTCAGTTTAATACAGAGGTAACCGAAAATAAGATAATGTTTAACCTAATATGGATATGAGGCGATTATTTCGTTTAAATCTAATCAAACAGAGAAGAGTATATCATACATATTAGAAAAGACCTAATATATTTATGTTATCTTTTGCAGACAACCCTTTTCTCGAGTAACTGGGTATTATGATTTATTACCCATTGAGATATTGCTGTTTCCATTATCTGGGTATTCTCTATATATGTATTGATATATACAAGGCTACTATCCTTCTCAATATATATTTCAGGTTCTAATGTTGAGTTAACTGTTTGAGAAATTTTGTTATCAATATTTATCCTATACTGTACTAATTTACTATCTTTAAGGTAGTAAAAAGCAATCTCATTTTTAGATGATGAAAGGAACTCCATTCCCATTATTACTAAGGGATACTTCAAGTAGGGGTTGTTGTATATTTGTAATTGAATTAGCCCTTTGAAATCCCCTTGCTCTTTAATCATAATATTTCCGACCTCTTTATCTTTAAAAAACACCTTAGCACTCAAATATTTATACATTAATTGTGTTGTATATTCCTTAGGTTTCTCATATCGTATTTCTATTTTGTTCTTTCCTTCTATTTCAAAAGACATACTTTGAGATTTAGTTAAATCTATTATTGGATATGTTGTATTAGGCTCTATTTTGGATACATTACTCATATTGTATTCAGTAACAACACTATTTGTATCTTGTAGTAGGGGAACAGCGTATTGATTTTGAGATTTATCAATCCCATATTTGTCTAAAATAGGGGAGATTTTATCTTCCGCAGAGGAGCTTGTAACACAAGAGAACTCGTTTGCACCTATATCTGTGTTTTCAACGTTTAACTGATAGAAGTATATAAAGTATATATAGATTCCTAACAGGCTTAAAATATATAGCAGATTTTTGTATGAGAGTATTTTCATCCCAAGATTATACTAGATATTTACTTGTTAGTGGGTAGATTCTATTAATTAAGAGATAAATAAAATATAATAAGAGATATTTAAAATATATATTTATTATTACTATGCTTACAGACCCATCAGGATTTAAAGAAACTACAGTATTGGATCTATTACCTAGAACGGATATAGAGATAGAGGGTAAGACATATACATGTTACCTTGAAGAGAATGTTTCGGAGTCAGATAGGTGTTTTGCCTTTACGACCCAAGAGGAACCAGAGAAAATTAATCTTTTTCAATTAACAGATGCTTCTGGAGATAAGAATGTTTCAAAGGGAAATTTAGAAAGGATAAATATGAATGACTATGAGAGTATGTATGTTCTAGTAAAGACAGGTCTCTCAATCATAGAAGAATTACCAAGTGAAATTTTACAGCTAAATGTATTAAGAAGACATTTTCCTTTAAATAAACTGAGATATACAATCTCATACCAATCTCCCGAGGTTGAACTAGTAGGAGTATCTTTACAAGATCAGTACTCAAAAAGAGTTATAGGTAGACAGTATAGATAGAAATAAATATAAATTGAGATAGAAAGAGAGATGGAACAAGAAAAAACAGGTATCACATATATATCTGATTACAACATATATGCTGGAGAGGTTACAGAGTTGAATGATGATGCAGTGAAAGAGATAGAGGGTGCACCAAAGAAGAAAGTTTACAAGAATCTCTATGAAATAGGATCTGTTGGAAACTATGTTGGAGATGAGAGTCTCTTCTCTTTACCGTTGGATATGCAAACACTTGAAGAGCCTGAGAGGGAGGACAATTTCACACTCTCTTTGCTTTCACTCGAACCAGATAAAGAGTATAGTGGCTCTTCATCAAGTACCTATTTCTACGAAGCCATTCTTAGTTCTAAGTTACAATCAATTAAATCCTACATATCTCTTGAAGATGCTCAATATATTTTCAGAGATGAGAAAGAGCCAGAGGATTTAGCAAAGATATCTGATGTAGGGGGTGTAGTTAAGTGGATTAATGGTGATGGTAATATATTTGAAAGTGGTTTAAGAAAAGTTGCTTTTGTTGATTTTGGCTTAGACAGATTCTCAAGAGATGATGTTAGAAAGGTTTTAGAGAGTATTTATGGTCCAACGGTTATGCAAATTGGGATGGATTTTACTGCTGACAATTTAGATTTCATAATAGAGCAAGTAGAAAAATCACCATCAGACATGATGTATAAGTTTGGAATAGGACTTGCATTATCAAAAAAGGGAGTTGAGCTTCTAACAACAGATTCATCAAAGGAGGAACTGGTTGTAGAGAATATGATTAGATACTGTGCAAAGGTTTTAGATGGAACTGGCCTATCTCATGGGGCTGATGCATATGTTTTACAGGAAGTATATGATTTGATTGTAAGAGATGAAACGAGGAGAGAAAAAGTGGAAGAATTGATACATATGTATTGGGGAGAAGCAGATCAAGAAATAGTATCTGCATTAAGGAACAAAAGAGGTTACACAAAGATTGAATAGTAGAGAGAACAAGGTGAAGGTCACCAAGAAACACCTTGTTCTCCCTTTCTTCAAATCACTTTGTCAACATCATCGATGCCGCCGGAATAACAATTGGCGTTAGAGTCCCTCCTGATTGTACTATCAGATATACTGTTCCTGCGACAATCGCTGTGCCTAAGGTAACTTTGATGATGTCATCAATCTGCTTTTGGCTAAGCGAATAGGTCGTCAGGATTGTTACTCCCTGTGTATTGTATCCTCGTATTACCGAGCCATCACTCAAAACTGTGTAAAGGTTTGGAATTATGCGATTCGGTTCTGGCTTGGGAACTGCCACAGGTACGGGGATCCACTTTGGGACTACAACGCGTTTCTTCTCCGGACAATGAGAATTAGAGTAGTTACTCCTTTCCCCATCTATGGCATCCTGCCAATTTTGCAAAGTTGTGGGTTTGGCATTCTTCCAAAGTTTCGCAACACTCTGCATTATGGCTTGCTTCGCTTTCAACGCATTACCTGTGAGAGCACCACCCCATTTGTGGGTTTTAGCCACATCAAAGATTGTGCCGAGGACATCATCCGCCGCTGTCATGTAAGGGAGCTTGTAATGCACCCCATTCGCGATAACCCGAAGGCCATCAGCGAAATATGTGACATTGGACGACCCGTCAATTATGGACTGGAGGATTAGCTCCAAGATGTCCCAATCGATGGGTGGATGATTTTGGTTACAGTAGTTATGTGCCCAGAAAATTCCTGGGTTGGTTTTGCTTCCAGCGCTTACTGTGCTGGTTGGCATTCCGATTGCTCCAACAACGAGCGTTAGGGCTAGGACTAGATACAGAACTTTTCGTAACATGATGTTTTTTCCTTTGTTTGTAGAACGGTGACCTTTACACAGTGTTAATACCAACTAATTAGTAGCAACACTGTGTAAAGCACTATTCTCATAGGGAAAATGTTTGTATAACCTCTTTTTTAAAGAGCAGTATGTATATAGAAATAATCATTAAGATATATTAATCTATAACAGAGTGATTATATCCTATAGTCTGTAATTTTTCAACCATATTTTATTTCAAAAATGTCTCAAATAATAATAAAGTGATATAATTGGAGTATTAAATTGTTTGTTTACAAACATGACAGATAGAGATCCAATATTAGAAACATCAGAGGGTATATATCTTACTTCTGAAGATTTTGAAGGATTAGAGGCACTAGAGTTAAAACCTTACAGTGGAGAGGGAAGAATGTCATATGCATCAAAGGGTAAGGAAGGAAGTTATGATATTCCTAAGATGGAATATCTTGCTTCATTAGGTATAGAAACAAATCCCGAATGGTTAACAGAGCAAGGAGAAATAAAATCAGAATTAAGGGCTCTTTTTGTAACTATGTTCATTGTAACTGGAAATATATTGGTAACAGAAGATATTAGAAGAACATTAGGAGAAGATACAAAAACATTTAAAGAGGTATTAGAAGAAAGAAATAGGCAATTAAAAGAATCTAGATTAGATAAGTATGGATACAGGAGAGTACTTCCTGATGGCTCCCGTGTTGAAGATCATTTTGAATCTATGAGTCTTTCTGCTAATCCAGAGAAAAGAGTCTCAGAAGAAGAGTTACAGGGGATTGTAAGATATGTGTTTAGTAGATTAAAACAGCAGTAATCTCTATACCTATCCAAAAAGAAATATCCAAGCAGGTCTTTCTCCAAGGAAGTTACCTTGCCAAATGCATTTGAAAGGAACACCATGTAATTCAAGATGTTGTAATAGCTTTGGCATTTTTCTTTCAGTCCATCCATTATCAGTAATATCATGTATTAATCTTAGGTAGGGACTTTTTTGTGAGAGGAAGAATTCCAATTCTGCATACTTGGATAGCTCTGTCCCTATTCCAATCCCTTCTCTAAATGAACGTACGGCACTTTCATACAGCGTCAATGGGGAGTCCTTTAATTCAGGGAAATCAATTGCTTCACTAAGAACGGTTCTCTGGTTTGCCGTTAATGGGAGAATAGAGTGATCGGCTAAGGTATTACCATTCTCATTCAGTATCCTAATTATTTGTCCATCAATATTTTGTACTTCCTTTTCTATTTGAAATTCAAGAAAAGTTTCTGTTTCAATCATGAGTACTGATTATATCTACATATGAAGAGATATTCAATCTAGATACCCTTTTTGTATATCTTTTTCGTTTTGGATAATATATACTGAATATCGTTTAGATTTTTGAAAAGAATATGTCATACATACAGATACAGAATTTAAGAAGAGTATATGCAATGAGTAAAGAGGTCTCTGTAGAGGCCTTAAGAGGTGTCTCTTTTGAGGTAGAGAAGGGAGAATTCATTTCCGTTGTAGGTAGCTCTGGATCTGGTAAATCTACACTATTAAATATTCTTGGTGGTTTAGATTGGGGGTACACAGGTAAGATATTGATTAATGGTGATGATATTAAGGAATACAACGCTAACTTCTATAGAAGACATGTTGTTGGAACAATATTTCAACAGTTCTATTTAATTCCATCCCTAAGTGTTGAGGAGAATATTCTTTTACCAATGAAATTTACAGGTAACAAGGGTATCGATGTAAGTAAAAGATTGGAATACATTTTAGATATGGTTGAGTTAAAGAATAGGAGAAAACATCTTCCAAAGGAGTTGTCTGGTGGTCAAGCACAGAGGGTTGCGATAGCGAGAGCATTGATAGATAGTCCTAAGATTGTACTTGCTGATGAGCCAACAGGGAATTTAGATAGTAAAACAGGTGAAGCCATTATTAATTTGCTTAAGGAATTAAACAAGACAGAGGGTGTTACTGTAATATTGGTTACTCATGATAAAGAGATTTCTAAAAAGACAGAGAGAGTAATTACTTTAGTGGATGGTAAAAATGTTTAGATATGCACTTAGCTTAATACTAAGAAGAAAACTGAGAACAATGTTAACTAGTTTAGGCATTATGATTGCTGTTATGCTTATGACCTTTATCCTCTTTGGTATGACAGATTTACAGAGAGCTGTACTTACTCAATTTAGTTCAGTATTCAAACCAACAGACCTATATGTCTCATCCCAAGATTTAATGTTTGGAGGGATGATGTCTGCACCAACAAAAGAGGTAGAGAAGAAGGAGTCAGTAATAGTGAATGAGGTAGTAAAAACAGAAATTGAAACTTTAGATGGTGTAGATTCTGTAGATTCAATGTTCATATTAAATGGTTTAGAGATATATCTTGAAGGAGATAGCATTCCGTATCCTACTCAGATACTTCAAGCAATGTCTATTCCAGGTGATGATCCTACATTCATAAGCTTTGATGGAGATAATCCAATACTTGGAGAGAATGGTATCTTTGTAAGTGATTTTGTAGTTTCATTTTTTGAAACTACAAATGAGGATATTGTAGGGAAGAAAGTTATTGCGAAAAGTGTTTCCACATCTTTCATGTCCGCAGCTAATAAAAATATGATTGATAAGGAGTATGAATTTGTTATTCAGGGGGTAGTAGGAACTGCAAATAAACCTTTCTGGATAAGTACAGAAAAGGCATTAAATATCTTGGTAGATATGGGAGGTTTTGATAGTACAGATGAATATATTGAGAAGATTGGGTACTCACAGCTATTAGTTCATACAAAAGATGGGGAAACAACCAAAGTTGAAAGTATCCTGACAGAGGATATGGGGCTTTCTGTAATGTCTACTAAAACAGTAGTAGATTTTATTTCTACATTAACCAGTGGTTTAACAATAGCATTGATTGTATTTGGTGCAATATCAGCATTAGTAGCATCAATAGGGATTATTAATACAATGATAATGAGTATATATGAACAAACTAGAGAGATAGGTATTATCAAAGCTATTGGAGCTTCTAATATACAGGTATTAGTAATATTCTTAATACAATCAGGAATGATAGGGCTCATTGGAGGGGTATTAGGTTTGGGTATTACATATGCAATGATGCAAATCGCAGACCCATTTATCGTAGAGGTATTGAAAGAACAAGGCTTTGGGGCAATAGATAAGTTCTTCTACTTCCAAGTAGGGAATGCATTAATAATAACAGTGAGTAGTATATTAGTTGGTGTAATTGCAGGTATATATCCTGCTATGAAAGCAGCAAGATTAGATCCTGTTAAAGCGTTGAGGTACGAATAATCTCTCTTAATGAGTATTGTAAAAATATCTCCTACTTAATCTCTGTATTTCTAATTGAAGATATAGACTTCTTTTTCTTACATACTCTCTATTTTCGATACTACCCTTTAGCTTAATACTCTTCCCAATATTGATGATATATTTATTAAAAAGATACCAATGAGATACTAATGTCTCTCCTGCATTGTTCTTTATCCTATACTTCCTTATACCCTCTTTTTTAATATTAACGCCAATGGGTACTATAGTAGAATTGCTCTCTAAGGCCAATCTTGCTAATCCTGTTCTTACTCTCTCCATTGTAGATACATCTTTACTAAGAGTCCCTTCTGGAAATATTATTATATCTCCTCCATTAAGTAATACATCTTTTGCCATATTGAAAGCTTCTCTCCCACTTTCTTCTCCAACGGGTATATGTCCTAATTTTCTTAATATATATCCTAGTATCTTTACCTTAAAAACTTTTTCAGCAATCAAAACTTTTGCATTAGGATATAGGCTGTATATGATGAATGGGTCTGCAGTAGTAGGGTGATTTATTGCAAATATCTTAGGACCTTTTGGTAATACACCATAAGCGTTTATTCTTAGTCTAAGTAATATCTTTGTATATAGCTTAAGAATGATCACAGAGAGTAATCTCAAAAATCTAGGTCTTGAAAATTTGTTGTAACTTTTTAAACTCAATTTGGGCATAGGAACATATTCTATCAGTAATTAAATAGAATACAAGAGTGGTATTTATTAAAGAGAAACCATCCTCCACATTGTGGATAGATTCTTCTCAAACTCATCAACATATGCACTTGATAGTTCAATGGTTAAGGTATTGTGTCCATTCTGTTCTCCCCAATCATCAAAAGAACCAGTTATATCATATGAGAAAGATCCCTCTGAGCCTGGTGTAATATATCTATATCCGGATAAATAGGAGTATATATGTCCATACTCTTGAGATTTCGCAAGTCCAGAGGGTATTACATATCCTGCTGCACTATGATATGCAATTGTTAGATATGGTCTTTGTGAATTAATAAAGTTTCGGATAGCAACTGTTTCAGGTTCAGAGAAGGGAGCAGAGCCTCCACCTGTTGGATAGTAAGTATCTTTAAAGTATGTTCCAGATACCCAATCTGATGTTTGGAAGTTTCTATTAATATCAACCCCATGAGCATTAAAACGACTCTTGTTTGCTACACCATCAGGATTAAGAGCAGTAATAACTATTACTGTTTTGTCTTCTGGAATTTTGTAATAGTTAAGTTCTAACTCTTTCATCCACTTTCTTAAAGTAGAGGATGTATTGGCTTCAGATCCATGTATCGCAGCATAGAATATTATTTTCTTACTTCCAGTTCCGTAGTAATTTGCATATATTCCTCTTCCCTGTACTGATTTCCCAATAGAGCTTACTCTAGCACATGTTGTCTTTAGGGCGTATGTATATGTTTTTGTTGAAACTAAAGCAGTAGTACTAGTAATACCATTTCTAATACTTAGTGAGTACTGCTTACACCCACTTAAGTTTGTATTTGGATTTATTATCACCTTGTTTTTACTAATACTGTATTTATAATCTGTACCTGAATTAAAAGTAATAAAGCTCTTTATATTTTGTGTACTACTTATACTTTGATTAAATGTTAATTCGATATTCCCTGTAACAGAGAAGTTTGTACTAGTGATATTTGT
>DCUE01000041.1:3890-5671 GCA_002328465.1 Candidatus Dojkabacteria bacterium UBA2222 | reverse complement strand
TTCTATTCTACATCTGCAACTTCTTTCCTCGAGGTGGGGAAGTATTTAAAAGAGAAGAAGATATTCAATGAAAAAATTCTAAAGTATAAACCAATGATGATTGGAGTATCAGGATTTATAACCTTCTTTCATTTTACTACCATAGCACCATATATTCTCTTTGGAGCACTTGGATGGTATTTTGGAATTCTAATATCCTTAATACTCTTTCTCATATTTGCATTTAAGATTGATATACGAACGACAATTGGTAATGAGAAACTTCACTACCTATTTGGCTTAAAAATGTATATTGAAACAGCTGAGAAAGAAAGGATTGAATTCCATAATGACCCTAAAAAATATCAGGAAGTATTTGAGAAATTACTCCCATATGCGATGATATTTAATCTGGAGAAGAAATGGGCAAAACAATTTGAAAACCTTTCAATGTCCCAACCAGAGTGGTATGAAGGAAGTTTTAGTAATCAATTTAACACAATATATTTTGTTAACTCTTTATCAAAATTTAACACATCAGTATCTACTTACGCTCTTCCAAAATCATCATACAGTAGCTCTGGAGGATATAGATCGGGAGGATGGAGCTCTGGAGGCTCTGGTTTCGGTGGCGGAGGAAGTTCCGGTGGGGGTGGAGGTGGCTCTGGTGGAGGTGGTTGGTAAATTTTAAATATATAAATATGGGTATATTCGATTTTCTGTTTGGTTCTAGAATAAGTACAACAAGTTTTGAACAATTGAGAAACAAGATTGTTAAATTAAGGAAGGATAATCTTTACCCATATCCTGAGAATCTTCCGGAGGCAATCTCTTTCCCATATGATTTCTGGGATGACTTAATTGGTATATATAGGAAGACATTTAAAGATGGATTAGAGCGTGCATTCTCAATCTTTTGGGCTGATGGGGAGATTCTATTTACTGAAGTAAAAACAGGTTCAGATAGGATGGTTAAAAGTGGAGGCTCTATTCAAGTTAAATACTCACATCATCCAACGAAGAGTGGATATGCACGAAAGGAGTTGTTTTTAGATGATAAGGTTATCAAAAGAAAGGATGTATTTTACAATAATGTACCTAAAACACTTGAAGTACAGTATTTGTTTAACATTCACACTCATCCTAAACATTTAAAGGAGAGTGGAGAAGTATATTACAATTTCTTTTCAGCCCAAGATATTAAATCATTAGTAGAATCCAGAGCTATAATGACAGGATTGGTAACCGATAAATTATGGTTACTAATTAGAACAAGTAAGACCCCAGATAATGTTAATACATTAATAGATGGACAGGTAACTCCTGCATTCGTAGAGGAGAACCTCCACATGGGTCTTTATAGGGCTGATTTTAGTAAAAAGGCATATAGATTTAGACTACTAAATAGTTAGCTATTTTACTGTAACTGATTTAGCAAGATTTCTAGGCTTATCAATATTATTCCCCAACTCTTTTGCAAGTGAGTATGAAATTAATTGAAAAGGAATTACATTTGCAATAGATTTCAGTTCATTACTATCTGCTACAGAAATGAAATAGTCAAAGCACTTTTCTTTAGCAAATTTCTTATCTCCAATTCCAATTGTTAATGCTCCTCTTGCTTTAACTTCAAAGGTAGCAGAAATTAAATCTTTAAAGTTAATATCCTCTGAGATAATTGTTATTACGGGTGTTCCCTTATCTATTAGAGCTATTACCCCATGTTTTAACTCACCTGCTGCAAATCCTTCAAAATGTTTATATGAAATCTCTTTAATTTTTAAAGCACCCTCTTGTGCTAT
>DCUE01000041.1:0-3836 GCA_002328465.1 Candidatus Dojkabacteria bacterium UBA2222 | reverse complement strand
GTAGAACCAGGCATATTAAGGATACTAGCAATATATACTCCCTTCTTTTTCAATATTTCTACGGCTTCTAATGTATCTGCAGTCTCTCCACTTTGTGAGATTGCAATTACAGTGTCATTGGAATTAATAATATTTAGATATGATTCTGTTTCATATGACTTTATTGATATAGCATTCTTCTTAGCGATTATTCTTAAATAGTATGCTATTTGATCTGCAGCATAACCAGCTGTACCTGCCCCAATTGTATATACAGTCTGAGATTTTTTAATTCTTTCCACTAAAGGTTTTAAATCACTGAGAGAGTATTGTGTTGCTTTAAGAATAGTAAACTGTTGTTCTACAATCTCTTTAATCATATAGTGAGGATACTTACCCTTATCAATATCAATATTTAGCAGATTCTCTTTTTTAGCCTTTCTGATTATCTCTTTATCATTCTTAATATCGAATATTTGATATTTCCCTTCATCAATTTTCACTAACTCTCCGTTATTAACCTCTACGATATTCTTTGTGTGATGATTGAACGCCAATGGATCAGAGGCTAGGTAAACTTCACTTTCCCCAACACCAATAATGAGAGGACTTCCATTCCTAATTGCTAATATCATATTACTCTTACTATCAAGTAAGATTACGGTATTTCTCCCATCTAGTCTCTTAAATGCTTTAGTTAGGGCTTTTTGTATATCCTTAACTCGTTTTAGTTCATCTTCAACTAACTTAACAATGACCTCAGTATCTACTTCAGTTTTGAAAACATACCCTTTCTTAATTAATAAAGATTTTAGTTCTGTATAGTTTTCNNTCCTCAGAAAGATGTGGATGGGCATTTGTAATAGTGACACCACCATGTGTAGCCCATCTTGTATGCCCTATCCCTATCTCTGCTTCAATATGTTTGTTCTTTATCGCATCAGGAATATGTCCAATATCTTTAACTGTTTTAATTTCCCCATTATCTATGATACTAATACCCCATGAGTCATATCCCCTGTATTCTAATCTTTTTAGACCTTGATGAATGATTGTAGGAGCATTTGAGTTCCCAATATATCCGAAAATACCACACATATTTGTAGTGATTACATCTTAATTAGTAACTAGGAAATGTATTTAGAGATATTTTTGTTTCTTTGTATATCTCTTTTAGGTTAATACAGTAACCTGAAGGTACCCGCTGATGACTCGATAGCCTTCTCCTCGTGGTTTTTCAACCCAGCCGCTAAAGTAAATTAATTTCCTTCTCCTATTATACATATCTAGATAGAAATGTTAACCCCTTCTCTTTATCCTAGAAGCAAAGTACAAGAGATTGAGTAGAGAGGTTAGCAAGGAGGCCACATATGTCATGGCTGCAGCGTTTAATACTGATTTAGCATTAGACATTTTATCCTCTTCTATTAAGTCATATTTCTTAATGAAAGAGAGACCTCTTTTAGTTGCATCAATTTCAATAGGGACTGTTAATAGGGCAAAGAGTGTTATTCCAGAGAACAGTATCAATCCAATTTCAGCTAATTGAAGGAAATTTAGCATTAATCCAAGAATCATTAATATATACCCTATTCTACTTCCTATATTTACAACGGGAACTAATCCATTTCGTATATTAAAGAGAATAGAGTTTGAGAATTTTTGGTCAACATGTCCAAACTCATGTGCAGTAACAGCAATATCTGCTACAGATGAGTTTTTTGATGACGTTGAGAGATTTACGGTATCACTTCTAGGATCAAAATGGTCTGAAAGAGATTGACCCTGTATATTAATATCAACAGGATACCCCTCTCCTTCCATAATTTTTCTTCCAGCCTCTTCACCAGTTATTCTGTTGTTAGGAACAATCTTTGAATTTTTTGCATATGAAGCTGATATCCAAATCTGTGCAACTATAGCTAGTATGAAGGCGGGTGCGAAGAATATGAAATATGAATAGTCATAGAACATATATTTAAGGATAAAAAATTAAAAGATGTTTATAGAACTAATTCTTTGAGTAACGGTAAAGGGTAAATCCAATTAAGACTCCAACCGAAGCTGTGATAAATTGAAGATATGACGATGTAACAAATATCGATGGTAATCCAACTATTTCACTCATCAACTTATATGTGATTATTAAGAATGTTCCCTTAAGAAGCATTCCCACTAATCCAAATTTCAAATTCTTTTTTGAAACAAAATATGAAAGTATGAAATTTGATATTACTATTAAAGGAAGAACATACAGTAAGAAATATGTTGCTCCATCGAAAAGAATCCCCATAGAGGTTGCAGTAATTGAAGGTAATAGTAGGACGGGTAGAGTCTTTTTAATACCGTATTTTAGTGTTGAATAAACAATTAGAGTATTGATTATGCTACCTACTAATAGCTGAGGTTTTCCAATTAGAAGGGGTACTAATATTGAGAGTAGATATATTGAGTACAGAACTATTGTATCGAACTCAATGTTTAGACCTAATGTAACTTGTTTATATACTTTTTCTAATTTCATATATAGATATAATATACAATATATTTGAATTTAATGTATATACACCCTATTATTTATATATAACAGAAAATAAATTCTGAAAGGATATCACAATATGGTATTTGACAATAAAAAGAAATATCTATGTATGTTAGCTCCTTCATTTGTGTCAGTATATGATTACCCCAATTTAATATATAGGTTAAGAGCATTAGGATTTGATAAGGTTGTTGAGGTAACATTTGGAGCAAAGATGACCAATATTAATTACTATGAAATCCTTAAGAATCAAACTGATAGAACATGGATTGCATCTCCTTGCCCTACTCTTGTTAATATTGTTAAGGTTAAATATCCTCACTTAATACCAAACCTCGTTCCTGTTCACTCTCCAATGGGAAGTATGGCATTAATTGCTAAAGTTCATTTCCCAGAGCATATTAGAGTCTTTGTTGGTCCATGTTTTACAAAAAAGCTAGAAGCTGAGGAAATAAAATCTGTTGATGAAGTTTTAACCTTTAAAGAGCTAGATACCATATTCAAAGAGAATAATATTCCAGAACAGATAACAGATTCAAGATATCATTTAACATTTGATAAGCTGTATAACGACTATACTAAAGTATATCCTCTCTCTGGTGGGCTCTCTTCCACACTTCAATATAACAAGATATTGAATAAGAAGGATATTCTTGTTACAGATGGAATGCAAAATATTCTTAAGGTATTAGATGGATTTAAGGATGGTTTTTACAAAAATTATAAATTCTTAGATATCCTATCTTGTGAGGGAGGATGTATTAATGGTCCTGGTATTGAGTATATATATCCTATTAAAGAAAGGATAAAGAGAGTTAAGAAATATAGGAATTTTGCATCTAGATATGAAAAGGATTTGGGTAAATCGGGAAAGAAGATAGATGCACAGGGAATAGATTTTAGTCGAAAATTTTAAGTTAACATTTATATATATCTATGAATAAATATATGGAAATTGCCCTTCTAGAAGCTCGTAAAGGTATGAAGAAGGGTCATGGTGGACCCTTTGGTGCTGTATTGGTTAAGGATGGTAAGATACTTGCTATAGAGCATAATACCGTTATAAAAGATCATGATGCAACATGTCATGCTGAGATGAATGTAATTAGGAAGGTTTGTAAGAAGTTTAAAACCTTTGACCTCTCTTCTTGTGAGATATATACAACAGGAATACCTTGTAAAATGTGTGAGGGAGCAATTAATTGGTCTAAGATAAAGAAAGTGTACTATGGTAATTCATATAAAGATGCCTTCAATATGGGTTTTGATGATGAGAAAGGAAATAATACTGAATTGAAGTATGAAAGAATTGATA
>DCUE01000046.1 GCA_002328465.1 Candidatus Dojkabacteria bacterium UBA2222 | reverse complement strand
TTACATATGCAAATATATCAACAACCGATGTAACAGAGGAATATATAGATATAACCTCAAGGCTTACCAATCTAAAAAGTGTTGAAGCACAGTTAGTTGAAATACTTGAGAAAGCAGATACGGTTACTGATATATTAGCAGTTCAAAGAGAATTAAATACTGTACGAGGAGATATTGAGAGCTACGAACAAAGGAAGAGGTATTTTGATAGTCAAACAGACTATTCATATATTTCTCTTACATTTAGTATTGATAAAACAGGATTAAATATTACAGACGATGAATGGAAGCCATGGGGAGAGGTTAAGTCAGCTCTAAAATCGTTGTTAGGTGTTCTTAAGGGATTTGTTAATCTCACAATATGGTTAATAATATTCTCTCCATTAGTATTAATTCCTGCAGGGATAGTCTGGTATATTCTTAAAAGGAAGAAAATGGCTAAGAAATAAGGGTAAATGGTATAATATGTTGTGTAAGTATCATAGATGATTGCGCTAATCNNGTGAGGAAAGTCCGGACTCCATGTCGCTATGAACATATCATAGTAAGTGCCAATGAAAATTGGGAGGGAGTGATCTTTCGGAGAAAAGGGCAACAGAAAGTTATACCGCCTAAGCAATTAGGTAAGGGTGAAATGGTAGTGTAAGAGACTACCGGGTACTGTAGTAATACAGTATTGCGAGGCAACCCCCCTTGGAGCAAGGTTTAACCGCATAGATAGATAATCATCCAAAACAGAATCCGGCTTATTTGATACTTACACATTTTGTTTCTAAAGTTTTAAATATTGGATACCAGAACAAATAATGTCAGAAGAATTTAACCCTGAACAGCAACAGAATTCTGGAAATGAGGAGTTAACAAAAGAGTTAATAAACAGAATTGCAGAAGGGGTTTTTTTAGGGAAAATAACTGATGATAATCTATCGTGTCGTAATGGACTCTCTTCTTTGGAACAAATAATAGGATATGAGTTTGATTATGAAGGAGAAGAAGAGTTAAAGGAGATTAAAGATGCTATATATGCAAGAGTTTTGGATCTATCAGGGGGTTGTGATATGTTTGGTACAGAGGAGATAGAATTTTAGAGATTCCTACCGATACCATTAACAAACTCTTTCTCATTACTTTCCTTTTTCCCCTCTATCTGAAATCTTAAAAGACGTATTACTTTTTTTGTATCCTTTGTACTTACTAAAACCATCTCTTCTTTAATAAAGAGAGTACCGGGCTCAAGTTTAGACTCCATATCTAAGAGCTCTACTTCAAATATCTGAATCTTCTTACCAAATACACTCTCCTGACTATTATTTTTTACGGTAAACCATGCTACTGGCCATGGAATCATAGCTCTAATCATTCTATCTATATATTTTGGTTCCATTTCCTCCCACTTAATCTCTGCGTTCTCTTTTGATATATCTTTTTGCCAACAGTATGTTGCCTTGCTACAGTCCTGCTTAGTTGGGGAAATCTTCCCGTTTATCCAATCTTCAAGTACATCCCCAAGGATATCAGCAGATTTATCTACTAATCTTTTTCTTAAAGACAGATTAGTATCTGTATCATGTATTGCTTCTTTAAATATTTTTAACACATCACCCTCATCCATACCTGCAGACATAAGCATTATTGATATCCCAGTTTCTTTTTCACCATCTAAGATTGCTTTTTGAATAGGGACAGCTCCTCTGTATTTGGGTAATATTGAAAAATGTACATTTATAGCTTTGTACTTCGGGTACTCTAAGAAAAACTCAGGAACTATCTCTCCAAACGCTTTACACACAATTAATTCAGGTTTAAATTTCTTCAAAGCCTCTTTGTATCTCTCCTCTCTCTTTTCTGTATGGAATACCTCTATACAATGGTCCTGTGCAAACTCTTTCACTTTTGAAGGTGTTAATATTTGTTTTCTTCCCACAGGCTTATCTACTGTAGTAATTACTCCAACAATCTTAAATCTTGAATCACCATTTAATGCTTCCAAAGTTCTTACTGATTCCCAATCTGTTCCAAGAAAAAGGATTTCCACCGGTTTTGATATTAAGTCTCTCATGTATATGATTTTACTGTAATACAAACAAAATTTCCATAAATCAGAACAAATATTCCCCTTTTATAATATAATCATTAATTAAATATGAATATATCAGAATTTAAATACAATCTACCGGAAAAGTTAATTGCAAAATATCCTCCCAAAGAGAGAGGAACAAGTAACCTATTAGTTTTAAATAAAGAGGATGGGGATATTAAACATAGAAAGTATTTTAATATTCCAGAATATATTAGAGAGGGTGACATAGTAGTATTAAATGAAACAAAGGTCTTAAATAGTAGAACATATTTCTCAACACCAAAAGGTAAAAGAGTCGAGGTTCTTTTTTTAGAGGAAAGAGGTAGTAATACATGGTACTGTTTAATAGGGAGAGCAAAAAATGTAAACATATCAGATGTCTTAACCTATGAGAAGATATCTATCAAAATAGAAGAGAGAGAAGGGAATGGTTTCATTGTTAAGTTCACAGTGGGTGATTCGAATACTCTTTTTGAGAAGTATGGACATACCCCTTTACCTCCATATATGAAAAGAGATGATGAGGAGAGTGACAGAGAGAGGTATAACACGGTATTTTCCTCTATTCCTGGAGCTGTAGCAGCCCCTACAGCGAGTTTAAATCTAACTAATGANNCCAATAAGGGAAGAGAGTGTAGAAGAGCATGTGATTCACAAAGAGTATATTAATGTAAGTAAAGAGGTAGCAGAGGAGATAAATATGAGTAAAGGAAGAATATGGGCATTTGGAACTACAGTAGCAAGAGCATTAGAGAGTGCATACTCTGTAACGGAGAGAAGGGTTCTACCGTATTCTGGATATACAGATCTATACATATATCCAGGATATTCATGGAAGATTGTAGATATATTGGTTACAAATTTCCATATGCCAGATTCCTCATTGATTCTTTTGGTTAGTTCTTTCGCTGGAAAAGAGAATATTAAGAGGGCATATGCTCAAGCAATTAAGAATAGGTATAGATTTCTTAGCTATGGGGATAGTATGTTAATTGGAGATAATTTAAATAAATAGGGAATATGGATTTAGATATATTAAAAAAGAAATACTTCTTTATGCCAGATGCTACTCGTGGTGCAGTCAGATACTTAACTACAAAGCAGTTAGAAGAAACAGGAACAGAGGCAATAGTAACCAATACCCTACACCTGTTAATACATCCAGGACCAGATGTAATACAGCAGTTAGGTGGGATTAAAAAGATGATGGGATGGAATGGAATTGTATTTACTGACTCAGGAGGCTTTCAACTCTTCTCTTTGCTTCATTCAAAAAAATGGAAAGGTAAGGTTCATGATAATGGTGCAACATTTAGATCTCCAAAGGAAGGGAATACATATGAATTAACTCCTGAATCATCTATAGATATACAGATAAAGATAGGTTCAGATGTTCTTGTCACGTTAGATGATTGTAGAGATACCAATCTTTCAAGAAAAGAAGCAGAGCAATCTGTAGAAAGAACCCTTAAATGGGCATACAGATGTAAGAATCATTTTGATAAAGAACATGGTGGTACATCCAAAACGGGTAAGCTATTAACCTGTGTAGTACAGGGTGCTAACTATTCAGACCTTCGTGCATACTGTGCAAAAGAGTTAGTAAAGATTGGGTTTGATGGATATAACTTTGGGGGATATGTAGTAGATAGTGATGGAGAATTGGTGGTAGAAGAAATGAGTGCCATGATTGAGAATATTCCCAAAGATACAATTAAGTACGCAATGGGAGTAGGTAAGCCAGAGGATATACTCAAAGCAGCAGAGATAGGGTTTAATCTGTTTGATACAGTTCTGGTTACTCGTAATGCAAGGCATGGGACATTGTATACATCTGAAGGAGTGCTTAGGATTAAGAATAGTGATATGGGTTTAGATAAAAGACCAGTAGATATTAATTGTAATTGTGAATGTTGTAAGAATTACAGTAGAGCATATCTCCATCATATGTTAAAAAATGAAGAGGCTACTGCTCTTACTCTTTTGACAATTCATAACCTTACTTTCTACCAAAATCTCATAGCGAAATTAAACGGTGATATCTAGAAAGATATTAATAAAAATGATATCATTAGAAAGTCCTTAATAATATTTGATTTTTAAGTAGGACGGGGATAGAAATATTG
>DCUE01000059.1:2746-3294 GCA_002328465.1 Candidatus Dojkabacteria bacterium UBA2222 | reverse complement strand
CTTTCAACTTCATATTCAATAGATTTTTCTACAGCTGAAATTGAACCAATATTTTTTACTTCTACTTTTGCATTTAGTTTATAGTCACCAATGGGTAAAATCTTTCCCTCAATGTATTGCCATTTCCCTCTCTCTTGTACAGATATATTAGGTTCACATCTCATTTGTCCCTTTTCCATATCTGCATCTGAGATACCTAAGTACCTTACAATCTGTCTAATCTTTCCTGCATACTCTCTAGCTTGGTATGCACTCCTAATATTTGGCTTACTTACTATTTCAATGAGAGGTACTCCAGACTTGTTATAGTCAATTAGAGAGTAATCAAGGTCTCCTTCGGTATGATGGGTAGATTTAGCAACATCTTCTTCTTGGTGTATTCTCTCTATTTCAATGCGATATTTCTTTCCATCTTCATCTTTTATCTCAAGATATCCATCTGAACATATTGGCCTTTTATACTGGCTAATTTGATATCCTTTTGGAAGGTCTGGATAGAAGTAATGTTTTCTATCAAAGTGTATTTCACTATCTATATCACAGTTTGT
>DCUE01000059.1:0-2728 GCA_002328465.1 Candidatus Dojkabacteria bacterium UBA2222 | reverse complement strand
CATACATGTGTATTTGGTTCTTTACCAAAATATTCTGTTTTACAAGAACAGAACATCTTACTCTTTGTTTTACTCTGAATATGTATCTCTAATCCAATTATTGTGTCGTATTTTGATGAATCCACCTTCTTTAATATGATTTAATCGTTAAAATGATATCAATTATATATCAATATCGCAATTTTAACTAAATATCTTTATTTCGTGTTCAACTCTCTCCTGTTCTTCTGTATCTTGATCAGGAATAATGTAATATGTTCCTCTTCCTCTCCCTTTTTGTGAAATATATTCTTTATCTTGTAATTCCTGTAAATCTCTATATGAAGTCATAAAGGAGATTCCCATCATCTTTGTATACTGTTGTCTTGTAACTCTGGAGTTACTATTTAGATATTCAATTATTTTTATCTGTCTTGGGTTTAAATCCTTACCTATATTTTTTCTAATATTCAATTTCTTACCATACTCTTCAGTTAACCTCTTTGAGGCATCAATTACCGTAAGAGAGAGGGTATACAGAATAGCTTCTATGAAGATGGTTAAGTCTCTTTTCCCTTTTGATATTTTGAAAGCAGACTCGATATCCTCACTTATTGTAAAGAATGCTTTTGAAAACGGTATTATATTATGAGGATTTAATCCATATATTTTACTTAATACCTTTAGTGTAGCTATCGCTGTAATTTGGTTTCCAGCATAGAAGGGTGCCTTATCAATATATTCATACAGTAAGATACTTAACTGTATGAGTTTGTGTGTACCCGTAGAAGAGTTAGTTATCCATTCGAAGAGATCGTTAAAGTGATATCTCATTTCAATATTAGGATAGTAGTCTCTTAGTTTGTACCAGGTATCATACAAGTCGAAAGGTTTCTCTGAGAAAGTTTTTAATCTCCCCTGATCCCATGGTTCTACAATATTGTTTGTTAATATTTTGTTTAAATGTGTACACAGCTCAATAGAGGGTTTTAAGTTACTCTTTGGAGTGTATGAGTCAATGAAATCTTGGATGTTTTTAAAGTTTGTAAATACCTTTAACTTACTCTTGTAAGAAGGCATTACCTGCCCTCTTTGAACAGTTAAAGACTTACTGTATCCAATAGGGTATGCTACTAATTCTCCCAACTTATCTATTTCTTCTGTTCTTAATTTCTCTCTTACTTCTTCTAAAAGAGGGCTTGGTATTACAGTTTGTTTAATTGCGGAGATTGCTAATTCATATTTAATTATGTAATTAAGCATCAAGTTTGTAATTGTGTATTTTGGTGTTTCCATATGCGTATTTGAAAGCTGGTGGGCGGAATTGAACCGTCGACCTATCCCTTACGAAGGGAATGCTCTACCAACTGAGCTACACCAGCAATTGTAACATGAATTGTAACAGAGTGTGAGTTGATATTCAATACAAAAGCGAGAGACGGGAATCGAACCCGCAACCTTCTCCTTGGGAAGGAGACATTCTACCAATTGAACTACTCTCGCAATTGCAAGATTTTAATATTTAATACTGCAAAAAACAAGCTTAGATTACAGCAGACTTAATCTCATTCCAATCATCATTAAGTTGCATTCCAATCTTCTTGGCAGTATCGGATGTAACATCTGAATCATTCTTTAATTCATCTATTACATTTGTTACTAGCTTTTTGTATGCTTCAAAATCTATCTTCTTACCTGCTGCTTTAAGAGCTTTAATTCTTTTCTCTACTTCTTTTCTGGTTGAAGTGTAGAGATCTTGTGCCTTATCACCCATATCTACTGCTAACTTTTTAATATCCTCTCTCGTTTCAGCTCCTGATTTAGGGGCAAGTAAAATTCCTGCAGCTGCACCAATTACAGCTCCGAAGAGTAATCCTTTGAAGAAATCATCTGTTGAAGAACTCATGGTTATATTTTTTATAATTTAATATATTAAAATATACACTATGTAATACGGTATTACAACTTCATTTTCTTTATTAAAAGATATGCAATTGTAATGAAAGTAGCAGGGGCTAGTATTGCAATAGCTACTTGTAGGAAGTTTAATTTGGGTGTTGTTTCTATAAAGGTCTCATCAAGTGTCACAACATTTTTTGATTCTTCTACCGTTGTCAGACTCTCTTCGTATGTCATTCCTGAATCAGTTTCTTCCTGTGCATAGGCTACGGGAATTGAAACAAATATTAAGGAGAGAAGAATGTACATTGATATTATGAAATGTTTCATAGTAGTATGATACATATTTAAGTATTTTTTTACAACACACATATGGTATCTCCGGATATTGAGTTAGAGAAAAAATTATGGAACAGAGGTATTAAATATGTTGTTGGTATAGATGAGGTTGGGAGGGGACCATTAGCAGGTCCTGTATGTGCAGGTGCAGTCGTAATAGATGAGAATACTGATATTAGCCCATTTGTTCGAGATAGCAAGAAAATGACACTAAAGAGACGTGAGGAGGCATATGAATATATATTGGTTAATTCCTTAGCTTGTGGCGTATGTATGATTGATTCAAAGGAAATAGATACGGTGGGGATTCAGATTGCAGTAAGATTGGCAATGGAAGGAGCATTGAAAGAGGTTGAAAAAATGTTAGGGAAACGAGCTCAGTATCTAATTGTTGATGGTAACAATGTAGAATCTATTGAGGATTACAGTATGGAGAAAATTAAAGGGGGAGATTTAAAACATTACTCTATTTCAGCAGCTTCTGTAATTGCAAAAGTAACAAGGGATAGGT
>DCUE01000030.1 GCA_002328465.1 Candidatus Dojkabacteria bacterium UBA2222 | reverse complement strand
GAGAAATGTATTCTCTATATTCGTACACAAGATATTGAATTAACATTTCCAACTGAGACTTCAAAGGAAATTGTAGAAGAGCAAGAAAGTATTTATGATCAATTAGAAGGGAAAGAGGGTATATGTAACTTCTCCGGAGAAAATTTAACCAATCTTCTTAGGAATTGGAAAGAAGGGAATTATTCATCAGAGGATTTCTCTTCTGCTGAGTGTGAAGGTACAATGTTTGATAATAATTAATTGAATTACCTTGTTATTCATTCTTGTACTTCATTAGAACATCTTGGAAATTATCCAAACATAGTGGACGGGTCTTGTCGCNNTCGCAACCTTGAAAGAATGGCGGGACATAAACGTCTAGAACCTATGTAAAATTAAAATTGAAAAAATAGATATATGATATATTATATTAATGATTTCATTTAAATCCTTATTTAAAAGATTTTGGTGGATGTTTTTCATTTTCTTCCTTGTAGTTGTTTCAATAGCTATATTTCTCTACTCCAAGAAGGGAGAAGAGATAACTAAAGAGGTACAAAAGATAGGGGATTCTGCTTACAGTAATAAACTACCAGATTGTCCGAAAGATCTATCTGAGCTTCTTACCGTTTCGATGGTTGATGTCGAATATATAGCATCATTAACCCCACTTGGGAATTCTAATCCACCATCCCATACATTTCCTGTAGATCATGTATATTTTCAAGGGTATGGAGAAAAGGGAGATTGGCCTCGTATGCCTTTTTATACTCCAGGAGATAGTATAGTTTCTTGGGTCATGCAGGAGAAAGCATATGATGCCGATGGTAATCATATACATACTAGTTATGCTATTGATTTCAATCTCTGTAAAGGTGTGAAAGTTGTAGCTGCTGGAGAGACAGAATTAATGCCACAACTTCAAAGGGTAATTGATGATACAAAACCAGAGTGTAAATCTTCAGAAGGTAAGCATGATGGACAAGCAACAATAACGCAATGTGTCTATAACATAGAGTATAAATCAAAGGCTGGTGAACAGATTGCATGGACAGGAGGGGATGATATTCCTGAGGTATGGGCTTTCAATTACAATATAGAACCTGATAAAAATGTAGATTGGGAGAGGTATAACTATGGTGATTATGCATATGCTTTCTGTATGTTTGATCTTTACTCTGGAGATTTAAGAGATACTTTGTATTCAAAATTTGGAACATATACTTTTAAGAAATATGATGAAAAGAAATTGGAAGAAAGAGAAGAAATAATTTTTGTTCCTAGAACAATAGACCCAATATGTGGTAGTACACATCAAAATATATATGGTACTGCACAGGGAGATTGGTTTGCATCCGATACTGGAGGGAATGATAACCCAGAGTTTGCAGGAGATGGATTGTCATTGATACATGACAATATAGATCCAAGAATAGGGAAGATGGTGATAGGGGGGAATTTCGCTGAGGTAGGTATTATTACTTTTAATCCAACTTCTTCAGGGACAATAAATAGGGAGTTTAGTCATATTAAACTAGGAGATACAATATATTGTTATCAACAGGAAGAGGATGTAGATTTCGGTAGGTATTTTGATGGTATAGTTGTACTTCAATTAGTTGATGAGCATAATCTGAAAATAGAAAGACAGATTGGAGACTGTAGCGAGGATATGAGCTTTATTAATCCATTTAGTTATGAACGATAGTATCCGGGTCTTGTTGGAACAACTCAATAATGGCGGGGTGGACGGGACTCGAACCCGCAACCTTTGCAGTGACAGTGCAAAGCTCTAACCAGTTGAGCTACCACCCCAAATTCAGTCAAAAGTATATCAAAGACACACCTAAATTTCAATGTGATATAATTTTTACATGCATTATAAAAACATAATAGATGTTCTTTCTGATTTCTCTAAAATATCAATAATTCAGTTAGATATAGAAGGTAATATTAAAAAGATATTACTTAATTCTGATGAGGATCTTAAAATAAAAAGAGAAGTAAATATAAAAAAGATATTCTCGCTAGAAGATAGAGGAAGGGTTGAATTACTTTTCAAAGTAGGAATGGGAGAAGAAAGTAAATATTTGAAAATATTACAAAGATACAGTAAAGGTAGTAAATATGTAAATCTTAAGATAAAAGAAATTAGTGGAGAGATATATGCATTCTTAGAATCAACAGATACCCAAAGAGAGAAAGAACTAAGATATGAAGCCAAATTAAATAGCCTATCTAAGAAAGCAGAACTAGATCAATTAACAGGCTTACTAAACAGACATGCATATTGGGATAGAGTAAAAAGAATTTTAAACTGTGGTGATCCAGAAAGAAGAATAGGGATTATCTTTCTGGATATGGATGGATTAAAGGGAATAAATGATAAGAGGGGACATAAGGTAGGAGATAAGGCTATTAGTCAAATAGCAAATCTAATATCAAGAAGTATTAGAGAAAGAGACATTGCAGTAAGATATGGGGGAGATGAATTTATCATCGTTATTGAAGAGCTTTCAGGTTCTAAAAGTACAGCGTATGGATTAGCTAAAAGACTATTAAAAGAGATAAATAGTAAAAGAGACAATTTCTTAACTACAATATCAATAGGTGTACATATTACAAAAGTAGGAGATATATTCGATAAAAAGCTATCCAATCTTAAATTGCATCACAATTGGGAAAAAGAAGTAGTCTTAGCTGATAATATGGCTCTTAAAGCTAAAGAATCAGGAAAAAATACAATTATATATTCAAAAAAGTAATTCTACTGATATTTTTTAATTGCCTCTAGGAATGCCTCTTTAGGTTGTAAACCAATCATACTCTCTACAATCTCTCCATCTTTAAAAAGTAATACTGTAGGAATACTCATAATTCCATACTTTTGGGGAAACTCCATATTCTCATCTACATTCATCTTACATACCTTAGCCATTTCCTTAACCTCTTCTGCTACTTCCTCTATTACTGGACCTAACATTCTACATGGTCCACACCATGGTGCCCAGAAATCTACTAGTACTAATCCTTTATGATCTAATACCTCTGTTTGAAAATCTTTGTCTGTTACATGTACTTCCATAATATATAAATACTCAAGTTATATCGCTAATATGAAATATATTCATATTCAGGGTATAATTGTATCATGAAAAGAGTCAAATTGACTAACAATAATGAAGAAGAAGTAATAAAAGAGTGTATTAAAATACTAAATGAAGGTGGGCTTGTAGTATATCCTACAGAAACATGTTACGGTATTGCTGTAGATGCTACCAACAGTAAAGCCTTAAGTAAATTACTCTCTTACAAAACATTTAGAGGATCTAAACCAATCTCTATTGCTGTATCTGATATAGAGATGGCTAAGAAATATGTTTCCTTAAATGAAATGGCATTAAATATATACAAAAACTACTTACCAGGACCGATTACGGTAGTATCTAAGAGTATAGGGAGCCTTGAGCCTCCAGTAGTCTCAAAACAGGGTAGTACAGGGGTAAGAATACCAGAGTACAAGTTTACGTTGAAATTGATTAAAGAGTTTGGGAGACCAATTACTGCTACATCTGCAAATGTATCTTACAAACCACATCCATACAGTATTGATCAATTGATTAAGGATTTACCTAAGAAGAGCTCTTCACTAATTGATATGTATATTGATGATGGAAAGTTACCTAAAAATTCTCCCTCTACAATACTTGATACTACTTTAAATACATTAACTGTTCTAAGAGAGGGAAAGATTAGATTTGAGGATGCAATACTAAAGAGTACACTACTCGAAGAAAGAGTAACTAAGACTCCAGAAGAAACATCAAAGTTTGCAATGTGGTTTACCAAAGAGTATTTAAAAGATTTAGAAGGGAGTGTAGTAGTTGCACTAAGTGGTGAACTAGGGGCAGGAAAAACACAGTTCACAAAAGGAATCGGTAAAGAGCTAGGAAGTAAGGATATTATAAACTCACCAACATATACGATAATAAATGAGTATATATATGATGGTAAAACATTAGCCCATATGGATACATGGAGATTAAATGACGAAGAGGAGTTTAATAGGTCAGGATTAATTGAGCATTTGGATGAGGGTAGGATTGTNNCCAATGTACAAGATATCTTTTGAATATATATCTTTAGAAGAAAGAAGGATTACAATATATGGAACTAACTAAAGAAATACTAAAACAGAAACCATTAATACTTGCATTTGATACAAGTTGTGATGATACATCAGTAGCTCTACTTCGAGGAAGAGAGGTATTAAATAGTGAGCTATCATCTCAAACAGAATTACATGCACAGTTTGGTGGAGTAGTTCCTGATTTAGCAAAAAGATTACATGAAGAGAATATTACAGAGGTATATAATAGGGCATTAGGAGATAATCCTGGAATGATCAATAACGTTGACTATATAGCAGCAACTACTGGCCCTGGTTTAGCTATTGATTTAGAAGTAGGTATTAAATATGCAAAAGAGTTAGCACTTAGGTATAACAAACCATTTATTCCAATAAATCATATGGAGGGTCATATGTTTTCATCCTTACTACTTAATTCAAAAGGTAATGGATTAGTTAGTGATGAGGAATTGATAGATGCATTCCCTGCGTTAGGTTTACTTATGTCAGGTAAACATACAGAGATTGTATATATTAAAAGTATAGGGGAGTACGAGAAACTAGGTCAAACATTAGATGATGCAGCAGGAGAGGCGTTTGATAAAGTGGGTAGGGTTCTGAATTTAGGATATCCTGGTGGTCCAGTTGTATCAGAGTTTGCTAAAAGGGGCAAACAGGGAGTAATTACATTTACTACCCCAATGAAAAATTCTAAGGATTTGAATTTTAGTT
>DCUE01000077.1 GCA_002328465.1 Candidatus Dojkabacteria bacterium UBA2222 | reverse complement strand
GAGATTTCATTTATTTTTCCTTTAATAACTCTAGTTCTTCTCTTATCTCCATATGTTTCTTTAATTACTTCCAAATCACTACTAATTATTTCTAATATCCTATCTTGACTATCAAGAACAGCATTGTATTCAATTATTTTTTCTTTTGTTTCTTTGTAATCATTCTGTAGCTTCATTCTCTCCAAAGCAGCTAATCTTCTTAACTGCATATCTAATATTGCTTGAGCTTGAACTTCTGTGAACTTGAATTTGTCCATTAAGTTTGTTTTAGCAGTTTCTTGAGTTTTAGAACCCCTAATAGTTGCAATAACTTCATCAAGGAAATCTAAAGCCTTTAGTAATCCCTCTAATATATGTGCATGATATCTTGCCTCAGCTAAATCATATTCATACCTTCTTATTGTTACAGTTATTCTGAAAGAAAGGAAAAGCTCTAACATCCTCTTAAGTGAGAGTGTTATCGGCTCTTGATCTACTAATGCAATCATATTTGCATTAAAAGTCTTTTGCATTTCTGTGTATTTAAACAGTTTGTTTAGAACTGTTTTAGGTTGTGCATCTTTCTTAAGTATGACGACAACTCTGATTCCATCTTTGTTTGATTCATCTCTAATGTCTGCGATACCAGTAATTTTTTTATCTCTTACTAAATCTGCAACCTTCTCTATCATATACGCCTTGTTAACTTGGTAAGGAATCTCTGTAATCACAATTTGATATCTTCCATTTTGACCTTCAACAATTGAAGCCTGTGCTCTCTGTAAGATTTTTCCTCTACCTGTAGCATATGCATTCAATATCTCTGCTCTGTCATAGATTGTTCCACCTGTTGGGAAATCAGGTCCAGGAATTATCTCAATCAATTCCTCGGGAGAGATTTCAGATTTAAAATCAGGATATATTACTTCCCCACTTTCAGAAATCCGCTCTAATATCTTTTGGATATCCTTTTCGTAATCTAAGGATTTAGTGTCAACATAGTTTTCAAGATAATCTTCAGGTTTTGAGTTTAGTGTTAAGGGAATAATTTCTTTTGATTCCTTATTCTTTCTTAGCTCATTGTATACTGCTACTCCCTCCCATCTATTCTTTCTCTTAATCATCTCTTGAAGTGCATCTATTAGTTCTCCAAGGTTATGTGGAGGTATTTGTGTTGCCATACCAACTGCAATACCTTGACTACCATTTGCTAAAAGATTTGGGAAAAGTGCTGGTAATACAGTAGGCTCTAATCTTGTTCCATCATAGTTGGGAATAAATGTTACAGTCCCCTTATTAAGATCTTTCAAAAGCTCAGGAGTAATCTTACCCATTCTTGCTTCCGTGTATCTCATTGCAGCAGCTGGATCTCCATCAACAGAACCAAAGTTTCCCTGTCCATCTACCAGGGGATATCTTGTTGAGAATAATTGGGCTAGTTTTACTAAGGTCGGATATACGACACTCTCTCCGTGAGGATGGTAGTTACCGGAGGTATCTCCAGCTATCTTTGCACATTTTCTAAAATGAGAAGAAGGAGATAGGGCAAGATCGTTCATTGCGACCAAGATTCTTCTTTGAGATGGCTTTAAACCATCTTTAACTTCCGGAAGAGCACGAGATACAATAACGGACATGGAGTAATCGATGTAGTTCGATTTCATTTCATCGATAATAGATCTCCGTGTAACCTCTCCAGGTTTATAGGTAAGATCAAAATCTAAATCAGAATCTTCCTGTGATATATTGGCATCTAAGGAATCCTTGTTCTCAATTTCTATACTCTCTTCTGCTTTTTTTATTATATTTTTATCTATATCTGACATATCTGTTATAAAGGTATTTTATACAATTCTAGTTGGTAACTCTTGTTGAAGAACTGTTCTCTCAATGCTGAAGTCTATTGCATGCTCCTTCAAAGCATCGAAAGTTTCACTCTCAATTTGATAATCTGTAGCCACATCTCCGCTAAGAGGTGAAATAGTTGTTGCAGATGAAGTAACTCCTTGGTCATCAAACATGTGCATAATTAAAGAATCTTCGTTACTTTGTTGTTTTTCTAAAGCAACCTTTCCATGAGCAGTTCTCTCTTCTACATGATCACGAATTGCCTCCAGCAATTTTGTAGCAGTAGGATCATCTTTGAGTATTTCCATTATTACTAAAAAACTATTTGGTAGACCCTCGTACAATCTTTTTTCTATCAAAGTTTTCAAATCTTCCTGGAATTCAGGGGTATCTTTTATTTCTTTTCTTATTTCTTCAAACATTAGATTAAGTTAAAAAAAATTAAATATCTAAGTTAGCTCTCTTTGCATATTTTTGTATAAATCTTCTTCTTGGGGGAACCTCTGCTCCCATTAACATTTCAAAGACCTTTTCTGCTTCCTCTCCATCCTCTATGTGAACTTGTTTTAAGGCTCTTGTTTCAGGACTCATGGTTGTCTCCCAAAGCTGTTCTGGATTCATTTCTCCTAATCCTTTGAATCTATTAGCAACGGGATTTTTACCTGCTGTTTTAGCCTTCTTAACGAATACATCCTTTTCGTTGTCATTTAAGAAGTAGTATTTCTTTTTCCCGATCTCTACTTTATGTAAAGGTGGTTGTGCAACATAAATATATCCACCATCTATTAAGGGCTTAAAGAATCTATACAGGAGAGTAAGTACCAAGGTTGTGATATGTAAACCATCAACATCAGCGTCACTCATTATTATGACTTTGTGATATCTCAATTTGCTTATATCTAATGTTGTACCAATTCCTACTCCCAAAGCTGTTGTAATATCTTTAAACTCGTTATTACCCAATACTCTATCTACTCTATATTTATGGGTATTAATAATTTTACCTCTCAATGGTAATACTGCTTGTGTATGTCTATCTCTTCCCTGTTTTGCACTACCACCTGCAGAGTCTCCCTCTACTATATATAGCTCACAATCTTCTGGTTTATTACTTATACAATCTGCTAATTTACCAGGTAAGGTTGTACTCTCTAATGCACTTTTTCTAATTACAGCATCTCTTGCTGCTTTAGCTGCAGCCTTTGCCTTATATGAAAGTATCGCCTTATCTATTATTGCTTTTGCCTCTTTCGGATGTTCATCAAAATATACAAGCAATTCATCTCTGATGACCTTTGCTACAGCATTTTTTACCTCTGGGTTATTTAACTTTATTTTTGTTTGACCTTCAAATTGAGGATTTGCAACCTTGACAGAAATAACTGCAGTTAGACCCTCTCTCACATCATCACCATTTAATGTTGTTGTAAGTCCTTTAAGAAGTTCTGATTTTTGGGCATAGGTATTAATAGCTCCTGTAAGAGCAGTTCTAAACCCCGAAAGATGTGTACCTCCCTCTGGATTAATAATGTTATTGGTATAGCACTTCACATTCTCATCCATGCTATTTGTATACTGTATTGCAGTTTCAACTATTACACCCTCATGTTCCTTTTTAACATAGAAAGGAACCTCATTAACAAATTTCTCATCAATATTCATAAAGAGAACATAGGATTTAATACCATCTTCAAAGTAGAGATCGAAGATTTTCAAATCCTTACCCTCCTCAACTCTCTCGTCTGTAATAGATATTCTTAATCCAGCTGTTAGATATGCATGCTGTCTACACTTCCTGACAATCTCCTTAAACTCAAAATCTGTTTCAGTAAATATCTCATCATCTGGCATAAATCGGTGTTCTGTTCCACTCTCCTCTTTATTCTCTAAAGTGCCAACTTTTTTTACTGGTGCTTGGGGAATTCCTCTGCGATACTCTTGTTGATACACTCCTCCATCTCTTCGTACTGTTGTAATCATCCATTCTGAAAGAGCATTGGTACATTTCATACCGACTCCATGTAAACCTCCTGACACCTTATATGCTCCTTCTTCGAATTTTCCTCCAGCATGTAGGTTAGTCATTACGGTTTCAAGTGTTGACACTTTTGTTTGAGAGTGTTTCTCTACAGGAATACCCCTACCATTATCTTTAACTGAAAGAGAACCATCTTTATGTAGAGTAACCCATATTCTAGTACAGTACCCTGCTATTGCCTCGTCTACAGAGTTATCTAGTATCTCTGTAAAAATATGGTGTAGACCACTTCTATCTGTAGACCCAATATACATTGCTGGTCTTTTTCTAACTGCCTCTAATCCCTGTAAAACTTGGATGTTTGATGCTCCATAGTCACTCTTTTTTGGCATTCTATCTCTTTCTTAAATTAGTATGTTCAAATTTCTTTTCAAAGCACGATATATATTCTATATATTATAGGGCGAAATGTTAAGAGTTAAATTATCTTGTTAATACAAGATAAAGATTCTCAAGGAGTAATCTCCGATTCCCATTTGCGTCTACTCGCTTTCTTGTTTTCACAATCTGTTGGATATTATCATAAATTTCTTTTGTATGCTTTCCCTCCTCTACAAGGTGCTCTAAATTTTGTTGATAAAAGAGCTGAAGCTCATCAAGAAACTTCTCAGTATTTACTCTATCTTTTGCAATACTCTCTATCTCTGAGAACGCTCCAACCAATGGTTTCTGTAAAATATTGTGACATTCAAAATCGAATATCTCACTCTTTTTTTCTTTAGTATATATCTTGGAAGATCTTGAGATTATTGTTGGTAACAAGTTTTTTTCATTTGTAGTTGTAAATATATATATGGAACTGTTTGTACTATCCTCAAGAGTTTTTAGGAAAGAGTTTTGTGCTTCAGGAGTTAATTTTTCGGCATCAAATATTATCGCAATCTGTGCTAGTTCAGAATATGGTGAATATATCATCTTTGTCTGTAACTCTTTTACATCTTTAATTCCAACACTATTTATGTTTGAGGAATTAATAAAGTGAATATCAGGAGAGGGAAGATCTAGGATATCCTTCCCTACTTCCTTATTCCAATGTTGATTAATAATTTCGCAAATATTTTCCCTTATATTTTCCTTGTTGTTACCAATAATGAGATATGTCATACATATAGATTTTATCATATTTAAGAGTAGATTTGTTAATTGTTGTTAATAGAATTAATAGGTTTAACAGCACTTTTCAGTATATATATGAGAGATATTTCTTTTAATAATTTGATTATAGGTCGTGCAAGCTAAGCTTCATACTGCTATTATTATTTTAAGATTAATTTACTGCCTTTTTTTGTGGCCCAGGAAACATTACTAACATATTTACAGAAGCAAGGAGTTATCAGTGATACTGATGCTACACGTGTGCAGGTTGAAAGAAGTCGCTCTCCTAAGAATGAGGAATCTATTATTAGGGAAATGGGATTGGCTGATGATCTAGCTATTGTTAAGGCAAAATCTACCCTATTCAATATTCCATATGTAGACTTAATGGAAACTACCATTCCAGAAAGCATTATTGCCGAAGTACCAATTGATAACCTTAAAAAATATAGGGCAGTTCCTTTTGAGAGAGATGAAACTTCTGTGAAATTAGCTATGTTGGACCCGTTTGATATACAGGCCACTCAAGCTCTTCAGAGAAGATATCCACCCAATACAAGAGTAAGTGTATATATAACTACAGAAGATGGACTCAATTTTGTTCTTGACAGAAGAATTGGTGATGTTATGAGTAGCGAAGTTACCGAAGCTTTAGAGGATGTTGATGTTCCAGTGCAAGAGATAAGTGAGGACCCTAATCTAATAGATAGTATTGATTTAAAGAATGCACCTGTTGCAAGAATTGTAAATTCAATCATGCAATATTCTGTTACATCAAAAAGCTCTGATATCCATATTGAACCAATGGAAACTAGATTAAGAGTCAGATTCCGAATCCATGGAATGATGACCGAAAGACTTTCCCTTCCTAAGACCTTAGCTCCTGCTGTAATTTCTCGTGTCAAAATCATGTCTAACCTTAAGATTGATGAAAAAAGGGTTCCTCAAGATGGAAGATTTCAGGTGAAAGTAAAAAATATGAAGGTTGATATTCGTGTTTCTGTGATGCCAACTATCCATGGTGAGAAGATAGTTATGCGTTTACTTGAATCAGATACCTCTGGAATTACTTTAGAGTCAACTGGTCTGAGAGGTAATGGATACAAGATATTTTTGGATGCCTTAAGTGTTACCAATGGAATTGTATTAGTTACGGGTCCAACAGGAAGTGGAAAAACAAGAACTTTAGCATGTGCCTTAATTAAGGTTAATGATCCTGCGGTTAATATTATCTCTTTGGAGAACCCTGTTGAAATTCGGGTCCCAGGGGTTAGCCAGATTCAAATTAATGCTGATGTTGGTCTATCCTTTGCAAATGGTTTAAGATCTGTATTAAGACAAGACCCTGATATCGTAATGGTTGGAGAGATTAGAGACCAAGAGACTGCAGAGCTTGCAATTCAAGCATCTCTAACAGGTCACTTAGTTCTTTCAACATTGCACACAAATAGTGCTCCTGCAGCAATCCCAAGACTTTTAGATATGGGTATGGAGCCGTATCTTTTGGCATCTACGCTTCGTGTTCTTGTAGCTCAACGTCTTCCAAGAAAAATTTGTACTCATTGTATCCAAGCAGTTCCAGCTTTGCCGGAAGAAATAGAGACACTTGTTAAATCACTTTCCACAATTAAGAACTTTAACCTAGTTAAATATCTAACTCAAGTAATTGCAGCAAAGAAAATGAAAGGAGAGGATGGTTCTGCTGTACTGAAACCACCAGAGATAGATTCTAATGGGAACCCAATTATTTACCTCTATAAAGGAGCGGGTTGCGATAGATGTGGTGGTTCTGGATATTCAGGGCGTATAGGGATTTTTGAGGTATTGGATGTTACAGATAAAATTAGTAGAATGGTTATGGAGAGTGTTACAGCACAGGACATAGAGAATGAGGCAAAAGAAAACGGTATGATTACAATGATACAAGATGGATATTTAAAGGTACTCGAAGGGATTACAAGTATTGAAGAAGTCCTAAGAGTGTCAAAAGAATAATTTTAGGTTATAATGGAAAACAATGGATAACAATACTGCCCAAAATGTTACACTACAGTATCCTAATTTCGCCTCTGGTACTGTAAATACTCCAGTCGTGGATGCTTCTGTAAATCAAAGCCCTACCCCCTCTGTTGCACCTGTTCAAAGTTCTTCTGACGAAAAAATATTACAAGATTTAGCATCTCAAATAGCTGCTGTTAACCAGGGTACTCCTTTACCTACTCAACCTGAAGTTACCCCTACTCCCGTTGTACCTGAACCTACTCAGCCACAAGATATTCCAGTTCTGAATGTCCCAATTAATCAGAATATCCCTCTTCCAACGAACAGCGATATTTTGACTGCTATGCCAACCGACGTTACCACTGAGGAACTAAGTAATATCCAAGAAGCAGTTCCAATAAATGATTTGAATAAAAGTACAGAATTAAAAGGAGTAGTGAACAATGAATTACAAGAAATAATACCTGGAGAAAAAATTCCTAAAGCTTTGATTAGAGAACCTAAGAAGAACAATTTAGCCATTCCAGTAGATCCAATAGAAATCCCTGAAAGTCCGGTTCTTTCTGCAGATACATCGAAGATTGATGAGCTTTTGCGATATGCAATCCAAAACAATGCTTCAGATTTACATATCACAGCTGGTTATCCCCCTATTATCCGAGTTGATGGAGAATTGAAAGAGATTAGTGACAAGGTTATTACAGCAGAGGAAGCAGAAAATTTAATTCTTCCTCTTCTTTCCGACGAGAAGAAAGAGCTTCTTGAGGTTAATAGAGAGATTGATTTGGCATATTTTCATGAAAGTGAGTATTCTGCAAGATTTAGAATAAATGCGTACCATACAATGAAGACGATGGCTGCAGCATTTAGACTAATTCCATCTCGAGTGAGAAGTATAGATGAGTTACAGCTTCCAAATATTTATCACCAATTCGCACAGTTGAAGCAGGGATTTATCCTTGTAACAGGACCAACAGGTCATGGAAAAAGTACGACCTTAGCAGCGATATTAGAAGAGATAAATACAACCAGATTCTGTCATATAGTAACAATAGAGGACCCAATTGAGTATGTATTTGAGGGTAAAAAATCCTTAATAGACCAAAGGGAGATGAATGATGACACACACTCCTGGCCAATCGCATTAAGAAGTGCTCTAAGGCAAGATCCTG
>DCUE01000035.1:2583-3543 GCA_002328465.1 Candidatus Dojkabacteria bacterium UBA2222 | reverse complement strand
AGTCGTTTCTGGTTGAATAGGTTGTACCCCTACTGGTGCAGAGCTTACTTCTGGTGATGGCATACCTGTTAAACTGCTCACTATATCTTCAGCTTGAGATTCAGGTTGCATAGAGTTATAGTCATTACTTGGAGTTGTCGTATTTGTACTGTTATTCATATCGTTTACTGTTTGTCCTACTCCATTATTTTGGTTGTCCCCAACCGTATTGTTGTTCATATTGTCCACGATAAAGTAAGAAAAAAATTTATTTCCTTATCCAATATATCAGAAACTTCTAGCACTCTTCAACAAATTTAGTAACAAATTACTATCAGTCTTTCCCGCAATCTTCGGTATTAAATCAACATCCATAATAGTTGGTGTAATCTGAACACTCATCAAATCACCCTCCTTAATATACAAAGAAAGTATCATACCCTGTCTTGTACCAATCCAATTCTTTTGATCAAAATACAGGTTACCCAAACCGTAAAATATTACCCCCTCTTTATACAATTCGTATGTCTGAGGCTGATGTGCCTGAGTACCAATTACAATATCAGCACCCAAATCAATTGCCTGTCTAAATACTTTAACCTGATCTGGAGATTTAAGTGGTTTATAACAGATTGGATATACGACATCGGAAGAGGGATAGCTATAGCACTCTTGGAATTGGAATGTCACTATAACAACAGCACCCTTCTCTTTGGCCTGTTGTATATCATTTGTTAATTTAGTAACAGAGTAAGAATTGGCTCCTGCGGTAGTATTACCTGCTAAAGCACCAGTATTTAACATCGTGTCATAGTAGTTATACCCCATAAATGCGATTAAGCTTCCCTTCTCCTCTTTATACAGAACTTTACTAGCATCCTCTTTATTCAATCCTCCACCAAAATGATCCCAACCTAACTCTGTATATGTTTCAATGGTACTCTTGTTGTTTGTAGAACCGTAATCATTGTTGTGATTACC
>DCUE01000035.1:0-2538 GCA_002328465.1 Candidatus Dojkabacteria bacterium UBA2222 | reverse complement strand
TCTGCATCAGAAAGGAATTCTTTTAAATCTCTAGCTGGATATGCATAATCTTTTGTAGAATCAATCTTACTAGCAAGCCCCCTTGAAAGTGCAACTACTCCACTCATATTTACTTTAAGAATACTCTCAATATCTACTAACTCACTTACTCCATATTTAAGCTCCATATTATGATTGATAATGTGAGAAACAAAAGCATTCCTCTTTCCATCTTCCAACATATACCCTATCTTCAAACATCCAGAGGTATTCTGTAAACAGTATTTACCATTAAAAGTAAGTACTTTGTAACCCTTACTAATATCTTCAACAGGGATAAAAGCTAAATACTCCTCACTACCCTTTAGAGTATCTAAAAGATTCTCTGACTCCAATACCTCAATATCCTCTCCTAAAAGCTGTTTAAGAAATGCCTTTGAAATATCATACCCCTCAGAGGAAACATATACCTTACCACTACTCTTAATCTCCTCAAGAGAAGTACTACCTTTTATCCAATACATATGTCCAACTGGTACATACTCTTTAAAATATATTGCATTACTAATATCCTCTGTATATTTAATTTTGTACTCCCCCCTTTTTACAAATTCAAACCTTTTTGTCTCATTTAGTTGAATATCATCAATAGATTCTTTTATGATGTTTTGGATGTCTTCAGATATCTCTGAATCAAAAGAGAGCTTAAATGTAGAGTAATTTGGTGGTGGTGGAGTATATACAAAGAAATCAGGTAATGTTTTAAGAGAAAGACCCGAGAATATGGATATATACAAAAAAAAGGCTAAAAATGGTATAATAGTGTATAGAAGTATAGGGTGTTTTTTAATCTTTCTTCTATGTTTTTCCCTTCTAGTTACTGTGACATTAAGCATATTTAAATATATAAGATAAAGAGTCTTTTTTACAGGAACACAGGCTATAGGGTAAATAAATAAAACTATGAAAACATACAATAAACACAACGTATTAATGGGAGTAGTTGGTGTCTTAGCTACCGGATTAATACTAAATCTTATAAATGGAATCTCTATGAATACCGTTATTGGTATAGATAACGATACATTCAAACAAGATTATGCTCAAGATATGGAGTATATGAATAGTACACCTGCTCAAGATACTATCTTAGACAATGCTGTCTCCATATCTCCTGAAGATATTGAGAATGAGAGAAGAATTCAAAACTTGAAGAAATTCTTCGAGAAGAGAAACTCTCCATTAGCACAGTATGCTAAAGAGTTTGTATTAGCTGCAGATCATTACCATATTGACTATAGATTAGTTGCTGCTATCTCTATTGTTGAGTCTAGTGGTGGTTTACATAACTTCAGACCTTACAATGCATGGGGTTGGGGTTCATACGGATTTGATGACTGGGTAGATGGTATATGGAGTGTATCAAAAGGTTTAAGTGGATACTATGCTAAGGGTTTAGATACACCTTTAGAGATTGGTAGAGTATACTGTCCTCCTTCAGCTTCAAGCTGGTCTGGAAAAGTATCTAGATTAATGAATCAAATAGGAGAGTAAAGTATACTTAGATATGGATTCAACTAAGCTCGGTAAATTTAAAATAGTGTACCCGAATAAAAGGGAGTATCACTCTCTGAAAAGAGAGATATGGAATCAAGATATATATTATTTTGAAACCAATAAAGATACTCCCTTTATTATTGATATAGGGGCACATATTGGAATCTCAGTTCTGTACTTTAAAGCCCTATTCCCTAATTCAAAAATACTAGCCTTCGAACCTAACCCACTCTCTTTTGGAATATTAGAGGAAAATATCCAATCAAATGGATTAAAAGACATAACCCTTATTAACAAAGCTATACACTCCCAAGAGTGTATCTCCCCCTTTTATATAGACAACAGTAATGAAGAGTGGAACTCTAATTCAAGTCTTTTGGAAAGGAGTTGGAGTGGTAGAGAAAATACCAAAGCTATTGAAGTAAGTTGTACAAGGTTAGACCCCTATCTAGTGGATATTAAAGAAATTGATTTATTAAAAATAGATACAGAGGGAACAGAATTAGAAATATTAAATAGTCATAAGAATATATTAGAGATTGTTAACAATATATCTGTTGAGTACCATCCAACAAAAGGAAGGAAGATTGAAAAAGTACTTACAATATTACAACCGTATTTCAAATTAGAAATTTACAGCGAAGGAAAATTACTCCAAAAACCCATTGATGGGAAACTNNTGTCTTTTCTAATTACAGAATTAGCTACCAAATCAGCCCTAACAATAGTCCTCTTTCCATCTTTCTCTAAATCATCCACAAAAAGATGCTCTCCATCATCAAGATATCTTTGATACGCTTCTTTAGGAATCTGACCCTCATTAACAAGAAGATAATCTATCTCTCTACCCATATACTTCTCTACAGTATTAACCATACTCTTAAGAGTTAATCCCCTTGTTTGTCCTCCTTTAGACATAAGGTTAGAGATAAAAATGATTTTTGCTTTTGATTTCTGAATTGCTTCAGGTATTCCCCCCACAATTATATTAGCCAATGTAGT